>DAITAE010000073.1:0-12223 GCA_036824445.1 Streptosporangiaceae bacterium
CCGCCGTGGGTGCCTATCTGTTCTTCAACTCGCTCTCGCTGGCCACCGGCGGCAACGCGCTGCCGCTCGGCAAGCCACTCCTGAAGTGACACCGCGGCTGAGGGGGACGCAGACCTGACTATCGCCAGTCCACGGTTTCCGCGCGGAAGAAGACGAGCCCCTCCTGCTCCCAGAGGCGACCGTGGCTGGCGAGCGCGGCGCGGTGCCGCTCCCAGCGCACGGCGCCCGCGGCTCCCCACGCCTTCTCGGCCGTGCCAGCGAGCCGGGGGAGCAGCAGGAACGTGAGGTCGTCGAAGCCGCGTACGGTCTCGCACCATACGGCGGCTTCGACGCCAGCGACGCTGTTTGCGGGTGCCCCGGCTCCGAGGGCGGCGGCCGGTTCCCAGTCGAAGGCGGCGCCGACCGTCCTCGGCGCGTAGTGGCGCAGTCCGGCGCGCTCACGCCGTTCGGCTTGCGCCGGGTCGGCGGACACCTCCGCGTACGGGACGTCGAGGTAGCAGTTGCTATGTGGCGACGCGATCACGGGCACGCCGTGCGCCAGGGCCTGCTCGACGTCGGTGCGTGATCGCTCGAGGTTCGCCGTCACCGTGGTGGCGGTTTCGGGCGGGAGCGACGCGGCGCCGCCCGTGGACAGGCTCGCGGCGCTGATCCAGTACTGGATGACGTGCCGGGGATCGGCGCCGGCCCGGATGGATTCCTGCCAGCCGATCGTGCGCCTGCCGAGACCCCGCACCGTCGATAGCAGGCGGCCGACGTAGGCGGCGTACGCGTCATCGGGCATCCCGAACGGCTCGTCGCCCCCGATGTGGATGAACGGGCCCGGGAAGACACCGGCGAGCCCGGCGAACACCTCCTCCAGCACCTCGAACGTGGCCGGCAGGCCGGGGTCGAGCCACGCGTTCTGGTGTCGCTGGCCAGGCCCGGGCCGGTAGCCGGCCAGGTTGCGCCCGCTGGCGAGTTCCGGGCGGAGCCGCAGCAGCGCGGCCGCGTGACCGGGCGTGTCGACCTCCGGCACGAGCGTGACGAAGCGGTCCGCTGCGTAGGCGACGAGCGCGCGCAGCTCGTCATCGGTGTAGAAGGTGCCGTCGGGCTCGCGGGCCGCCGACGGCCGCCCTGCCTCGATGCGCCAGCCCTCGTCGTCGGTGAGGTGCAGGTGCAGCACGTTGAGCTTGTACAGGGCGAGGAGATCGATCAGCTTCCGGATCCGTGCGGCGCCGAAGAACCTGCGCACGACGTCGACGCTGAGACCACGCCAGGCGAAGCGCGGCGCGTCGCGGATGCGCAGCGCCGGCAGGAGCACGGCGCCGCCGCCCGGCGCCGCGGTCGCGAGAAGCTGCAGCAGGCTGGCCAGGCCGCGGGCCACGCCCGCCGGTCCGGCCGCCCCGAGGGTGATGCCGGCCTCGCCGATCGTGAGCACGTAGCGCTCGTCGGCCGCGGTTCCGGCCGGATCGATGCCGGCCGGCCCGGGCAGCCCGGCGAGCGCCGGGCCGCCGACGAGGCTGACGGTGATGTCGTGTGCCGCGTCATCGGTCCCGGCGAGGACCGCACGTGCCCGGATGCCAGCGCGCCGGCGCGCGTCCGCGCAGAACCGCTCGACGAGCGGGGCGAGACCCGGTCCGCGGTAGGCGACCGTGGCGCCCGCGCCGAGACGGAACCGGCCGCTGTCGTGCGTGAGCTCCAGCGGCGCGGGGATGATCGGCATGCCGCTCAGCTTGCCCTACCCGGGCCTCCGGCGGGGGCGGGTGACAGGCATCGAGGCCGTGCCAGCAGCCGGTGAATCATCGAGGCGGCCAGCGCGACGCTGACGGAGAAGGCGAGCGCGGTGGCGACGTTCATGCCGACCATGTGCCTGGTGGTCGAGATACCAGCGAAGTAGGCGGGCGGGATGAACGCGGCGACCGCGCACGCCGTCATGGACAGCACGAGGATCCCGCCGTCGCGCTGCCACCCGGTGCCGCGCCGCTGGCGCAGTGAGCCGACACCGACCGCCACCATCGCCGCCCACAGGGGGATCAGCCACCACAGGCCCCAGCCCGGCGGGAGCAGGTGCATCAGCCAGGTGAGCGCCACAACGCGGGTCTCGCTGGCACCCGGCGGCTGGCCGGCGGAGGGCGGGTAGTTGCCCAGCGTGGTGACCCGGAAGTGCTGCGCCAGGATCGCCGCGTGCTGCCCGACACCGAGAATGCTGCCGGGGTGGGTCAGCAGGAACTGTGCGATGTTGACGTCGGTGAGCTGGCCGGCGTACCGGGAGAACAGGGGATCGTGCCGGACCGAGACGCTGTCCCAGTAGTCGTGCCCGGCGTATTTCTCCCAGCTCGCCGGCAGCCCGAGCGCGCCCAGCGCGGCGGGCGCGTTGCGGTCGCTGGTCACGATGTCGGTGAAGATCATGTCGACGGCCTGCTCATGGTGCAGCCGGGCCCCGTAGCTGCTGACGTTGTCCCAGATCGCATAGCCGGCGGTCCCGGTCGCCAGGAGCGCTGCGACCGCGACCGCCGCGCCGGCCTGCCGGGTGCGAGGCCAGCGCGGCCAGCGCCGGCGGCCCCGGGTCACATTGGCCAGCGCCAGGGTGAGGCATATCGGCACGGCCAGGGCCAGGTACTGCTCCTTCGCCAGGATCGCGAGAAAGCCCCCCGACCCGGCCAGTACCAGGCCGAACGCCGTCGCCCGCCAGCCCCGCCCCAGGTACACCACGCCGGCCGCGAACAAGAGCAGGCCCAGCAGGGCGGCAGGCTCGCTGAAGGGGCTGGCGTACACATCGAAGAAGGCCGCATCCGCCATGATCAGCCACGCGGCGGCCGCCACCGCCAGCTGCGCCCAGGGCCTCAGCCGCAGGCCGGTCGCCAGGCTGGCGATCGCGAATGAGGCGATGACGCAGTTGAGCACGCCGAGCGCGACCAGGTTGAGGGTGCCCGGCAGGCCCAGCAGGGGCGTGAGCAGCCTGGTCAGCTCCAGCGGCACAAGCTCCGACGACGGATAGCGGGGCACATCGGCGCATGCTTGATGCGGAACGTACTGGAAGTAGGCATACAGGTACCACCGGCGGTAGCCGCGGATGACGACCGGCCCGAGGCCGAGCCAGCACATCAGCCGGGGACCATCGTGGTTGTCCGCCTGCCCGACCGGCGTCGGGAGCATCAGGCGCACCATGAACAAGATCAGCGAAGCCCCGAAGGCCAACAGCCATACCACGGCCGGGCCGTGCCCCAGCCGGCCACGCCAGGACAGCCCTTTCCCGCGCAACACCGCCAGTCTCGCGCCGAAGCGGCCCATGCCGCCGGACAGCATCGATTGCACAGGTCCCGGACAGTTCTCGCCGCGCCGCGGGGCTACCCGGCCGGCGATACCAGCTGCATGCGGGGACTCTGCCACAGCCGAGGCAAATGTTGGATTCCGTGTGCGCCAAGGGCCTGCAAAGCCCAGATCCACAGCTCGCCGACCATGGGCTGATGCCCATCGCGGCCCTCACCCGGGCGGCTCGGGCCCCACCCGATTCGGACGGGCCTCCGGCCGCCCGGCCGGGGTGACGGGCCGGTCGCGCCACCGGGTCTCCGGCGCGGCGAGGCCGAGAACGGCCGCCAGCCCGAGGACGCCGGCGGCGAGCCCGAAGGCCGCGCCGTAGGACGCCACGTCCACGAGGTAGCCGGCCGTCACCGGCCCGGTGACGGCGCCGATGTCGCCGGCCATCTGATACGAAGCGACCACCGTCCCGCCCCTGCCACCCAGGATGTCGCCCAGCATCGCAGCGGGCCCGACGTCGAGCAGCCCGGATCCGAGGCCGAAAATGGCCAGCGCGGCGAGATACCCGCCCAGCCCCGGGAGGAGCGCAAGCATCACCAGGCCGCCCGCCGATACCAGGCAGCCGGCGACGATCACCGGCCGTCGGCCCAGCCGGTCCGCAAGGCGCCCGCCGGGCAGGAGGGTCGCCGCGTTCAGGACGGCAACCACGCCGAACCCGATGCCCGTCCAGATGGCCGACCGGTGCAGCACGTCGCGGACGAACAGCGGCACGATGGCGCTGCGGACGCCGATGGCGGCGAAACCGTCCGCGAGGTTCGCAACGGCTGCGGCCCGGTACGCCCGGTCTCGCAGCGCACGGGCGATTTCGGCGAATGCCTGTCTCGCGGACGAATGCGGCTCGGTGCGCCGGTGCGACCCGTCGCGCAGCACGGCCGCGGCGATGACCGCCGGAACGACCAGCAGGCAGCCGTAGATGATGAATGGCGCCCGCATCGACCATGCGGCGATGAGCCCGCCGAGCGCCGGGCCACTGATCCCGCCGACCAGGAATCCGCCGGCGAACAGGCCGCTGGCCCGGCCCCGCTGCTCGTTCGGCACGCTGACAAGCAGCAACGTCTGGGCACTGACGCCGAACATCGCGGAGCCAAGGCCACCGACGCCGCGCAGGATGATGAGCTCTGCGAACGAGCCAGAAAATCCGGCCAGGATGCTGCTCACCGCGACGATCGCGATGCCCGCCGTCATCACCACGGGCTCGCCGAGCCGGTCCACCAGCCGCCCCGCGGGCAGCGCGCCCACGATGCGCATCAGGGCGAACGCACTGACCACGCCCGCGGCCGCGGCGGTGCTGACCCCGAAGTGACGGGCGAAGGCCGGGATGTCCGGGGCGACGATCCCGAACCCGAGCGCCACGGTAAATGAGACGGCGGTCAGTATTGCCACCTCGCGCGGCAGGTCGCGAAAGGGCCCGCGGTGAAAGCGAGGCACGAACGGCATTCTGCCAGCAGCGTGGGACGAGCCATCCGGCACGGCGGGGTCCCGCCGTGGTGGCCGGGCCGGCGCTGGGCATGTGCGGCCGGGACCGGAATGCATGATGAGAGCATGAGCGATCAGGTGACGCTGCGGCCGGTCAGCGAGGATGACCTGCCGATTCTGGATGCGCTGACGCAAGACCCTGGGCAGACGGGTGAGTTCGGCTGGTTCGGGTGGTTCGACCGCGGACGGTGGCGGCGGGGCTGGGACGAGAACGGCCTGCTCGGCCCGGACGGTGGAACTCTGATCGTCGCCCGCGGCGACGATCAGCTGGGCCTGGTGAACTGGCGGCGCCAGCAGACCACGCCGGCCTCGCACTGCTGGGAAATCGGCATCGCGCTGCTCCCGGAGGCCCGAGGCCAGGGGCATGGCACCCAGGCGCACCGGCTCCTCGCGCGCTACCTGTTCGCGCACACCACGGTGCACCGCATCTGGGCCGCGACCGAAGTGGACAACGTCGCCGAGCAGAAAGCCCTGGCAAAGGCCGGATTCACCCGGGAAGGCGTGACGCGTGGCGGCGGGTGGCGCGACGGCGCCTGGCGCGACGGGGTGACCTACAGCCTCCTGCGCACCGACCCGCCCGCATGACCCGGGCAGTACCGGCGCACCCGGTGGCTAACCCGCTCCACATCAAACACACACGATCTGCATCCAGTCTGGTCGAAGCCACGATTCCCTGTAAGAGCAGTGGATGGCCGCCTGCCTGTCAGGCGGCGCAGTCCGTGCGGGGGTAGATAGGCGGTGCCCGCGCTCGCGATGGTGGCTCGCTAGCTTCCGATCCGGAGCGGCCGAGACCGGTGACAGCAGCGGGCAGCCAGCGGTTGGGGGCCGTGGCCTCGCCGGCCGGGCACCGCCGACCCCGCAGGGCAGCACACGAGACGTCGCACGGTCCGCCTGGACTTGCGACTTGGGCGTCGTCGAGGACCGGGCCTCGGGCCCGGCGGCCGCGCTGCCCCGGGATCGTCGGCCCCCGGGCGCCTGGGGGCAGCGCGCTGCCCACCCTGAGCCATCTGCTGGGTGCGGCCACCTTCCCTGTGTTCGCGCGGCCACAGGCCGGGGGGCGTCTGGCCCCGCCACGTTCCGCCGATCGTCAACGGCGGTACTGTACGGCCTGGCGCTGAGCACCGGCAGGGGTACACGTCAGCGCCGCGAACACGGCTAACACCGGAGGACGTGTATGAGAGTCTGCGTCACGGGCGGAAGCGGGCGGGCCGGCCGGGCGGTGGTGAGCGACCTTCTGGCCCACGGCCACTGGGTCGTCTCCGTCGATCTGGTGCCGCCCAGTGTGGACCTGGGTGCAGCGGTGGTCCTGCGGGCCGACCTGACCGACTATGGGCAGGCCGTGGAGGTGCTGGCAGACGTCGACTCCGTCGTTCACCTGGCCAACATCCCCGCGCCGGAGCTACGCACACCCGCTGTGACCTTCAACGCGAACATGGTCATGAACTTCAACGTTTTCCGGGCAGCGTCCCAGGCGGGGCTGGCCCGGGTGGTCTGGGCGTCCAGCGAGACAACGCTCGGGCTGCCGTTCGACGTGCCACCGCGTTATGCGCCCGTGGACGAAGACCACTACCCGGTGCCCACGACGACGTACGCCCTGTCGAAGGTGGCGAGCGAGACGATCGCCGACCACATCGCGCAGTGGTCGGGCATCCCGTTCATCGCGCTACGGTTCTCCAACATCCTCGGGCCCACCGACTACCAGGAATTCCCCTCCTACTGGGGGAACCCCACGGCGCGGAAATGGAACCTGTGGGGCTACATCGACGAGCGGGACGCCGCCACCGCCTGCCGGCTGGCACTCGAAGCCGGCATCAGCGGCAGCGCCAGCTTCATCATCGCCGCCGCCGACACGGTGATGACCCGCCCGTCGGCCGAGCTCATGCGCGAGGTCTTCCCCGGCGTCCCGCTCACCAAGGACGTCCAGGGAACCGGCACCCTGCTGTCCATCGAGCGGGCCGGGCAGGCGCTGGGTTTTGCGCCGCAGCACTCGTGGCGCCACCACCTGTCCGCCGAAGCCGTCCCCGACAGGTAACGGGCGGGCACCACGCGGCCGAGGCGCGGGCAAGCGTTGGCCTGCGCCGTGGGCGGCAGGTGCGGCGCGCCTGGCGCGGCGCCACGAGCCCGGTGCGGCTGACTCCGGCCCCGCCAGCGCCACCCGATCACGGCGCCCGGTCTGCCGAGGTGGCGGTCTGCCTGGTACTGGATGATCGCCGTCAGGGCGGCGGCCTGAGCCGGGAGGTGGCGGGGGCGGGTCTGGGCAGCGGCGGGCCGCTGCCGCGCGGCCGCGGGCGGGGAGGTTGCGAGCCGTCGGCGGCCAGGCCGGCCACGGCGCCGAAGGCGCAGCCAAGCAGCGGGCTGACCAGCAGCACGACGAGGTACCCGGCCGCGAAGGCGCTGTTGCCGGCCACGTAGCCGAGGCGGGTGGGGCCGAGGATCGGCGTCCACTGGCCGACTGCCGGCGTCCAATGGCCGATGTGAATTGCGGCCCAGTGCTGGAGCCCGGTGTCGTAGGGCAGCAGCGCAATCGTGGCGGTGGACAGGACGGCGACCACCAGCGCGGCGGCGGCCCCGGTGCACAGCCCGGCCTTGGCGCCTTGCCCTGCACGGAAACCGGCTGGCAGCGAGCCGGCCCGCCGGGTCGCTGCCAGCCCCGCCGCCACGGGAGCAGCGAGCGCCAGCAGCACACCCAGGGCCAGCGCCGCGTCGTAGAAGCCGGCCGGCCATGGACCCGTGAAGCGAAGCGGGAATCCCAGCGGCCCCAGCGCGTATGCCAGGACGCCGACGGCGGCGCCGGTCGCGGTACCGATGGCCACGGTGGCTGGGGCCGCCCGGGACCGCCGTGCCGTCAGGGCCAGCATCCCGGCCGCGTAGCCGGCCATCACCGCCAGGAAGAGCCCCCCGCGCATCCAGGCACCGGATGAGTCTGCGACGTTGTTGGGCGGCGCGTAGGCGACCCGTTCCACGGCGGTCCTGACCAGGACCAGGGCAAAGAGCGCCGCGTAGCCGCCGGTGCGCACCAGCCGGGCAGCCCGTCCGCCCGCGGCCGGGCCCCGGGCCCGGCGGATGGCCCACGGCAGCCCAGCCAGGATCACCGCGAGTGCGATCACCCCGACCCTGTTGGGCACGATGGCCGGGTCACCGGCCGGGCCGGACCATGCGCTCCAGGCCGTGCCCGCGGCTGCGGCGGCGAATGCCAGCGCGTACGTGAGCCTGCGGGCCAGCGCGGCCTCCCGCACGGTCAGCCGCACGCCGCCGGCCAGCCAGGCCAGCCGGTGCCGCCCCGCCGGAACCGCGCCCGCCTCCGCCAGCAGCGCGTCCGCCCACACCCGGCGATTAGCTGGCAACAGCCCCGCCGAGCACCGCAGCAGCGCCGCCATCACCCCCGTCAGCCAGCTCATGGCGCTACCCTGCCGCGACCCGGCGCCTGCCCCGGACGCGGTCGCTTGCCGGCGTCCCGTCAGTGGAAGGCGCCTGTGCCAGCGCCGCCGCGGCAGCCGCGAGACCATGGGGAGTCAGCCGGTACAGGTGCCGCCGCGGCCGGCCAGCGGGCTGCTCATCCTCCCATCGCGCCTCCACCAGGCCACGGTCGGCCAGCCGGATCAAGATCGGGTACAGCGTGCCCGATTTCAGTCCGGTATCCCTGGCAATCCCGTAGCCATGACGCCACCGGGACGGCGTTGCGCACAGATCTGCCAGGACGGCCAGCGTCTGTGCGGAGAAGCCCGACCGGTACGCCATGGCCTGGATTCTATCTAGGTAGATTGAGTGCGTCTACGTAGGAAGATGCTCCGCGGGGCGGCGCGCATGTGGCGCCGCTGGGGAACCGAACGGAGACCCGCCGCGTCCGACCACGGTGAGGCGAGCGCCCTGGATGGTATGCCGGGTCTGGGCGGGGATAGTCGTCCTGGCGATCATGGCAGTGCCCATCGCGGGATGCGGCGGCTTGCCACCGGGCACCCGATCGGCGGTCCTGTCTGAATTCAGGGCAGCCTGCGGGCACCCTGGTGCCCACGTCACGGTCCGGAAGGTCCCGGTGACCATTCGCCACGCCGACTGCGATCTCACCGGTGTCGTGATCTCCTATCCGCGCTACGGCGGGGCGACCGTCCCGCGCGGCAGCGGCGGGATCGGTACCAGCAGCGGGTTCACCCTCGTGGTCCACCCCGGCACCCTGGACGTGACCGTCAACGCGACCGGCCCGCCGGGCAACGCGTAGGACGGGTGGCGATAGCGGGGCTGCGATCACCACGGCTCCTGGCCGCTCCCCCGCTCGGCGCGGGCCGGTGCCTGGTGACTTTCGCGGGCCGTCCGCAGGTGCCCGGCAGCGGGCGGGCTTTGGGATCTGCCGTTGTGCTGGCGCCGCGCGAGGTGTTCTATGGAAGCCACGGGTGGCGTCCTGGCCGGTCACGCACAAGGTCCGCCGTCCGCGGAGGCAGTCATGCGCCTGGTCGTGCGGTACTTGCTCATCGAGTTCTCGCTGGCATGGGCGATGGTGCTGGCGGGGTTCATCCGTGCCGGCGTGCAGATTTGGCCGTTCTTCGCGAATTCGCTCCGGGCCGGGTTGCGCCGCCGCCGTTGGCGCCTGTGCCTTGGCCTGCTGATCGGCCTCCCCGTCGTCGCGGGCTGGCCACTGCTGTTCTCGCTCGCCCAGGCACGGCCCGGGTATGAGGCCTGGCTGCAGGGCATAGCGATCCCCTGGTGGCTCGTGCTTGGCGGGATCGTCTCCGTGCACCTGGTGGCGAGGGCCGGCAAGGCGGACCCCCAGCCCGAAAGACGCCAGACCGATTGCCGCTGCGGTACCTGCGTGGCACGCGAAACGCGCGCGCTTTCATCCTGACCGAGTCGCCGCGCGCAGCCGCCGGCAGCAAGCTGGTGGCAGTAGCCAGGAACGGGATTCGTTGCTCGGCTGTCGGAGCCGGTGGCTACTGTGCGCTCCACAGCCCGTCCCGCCGAGCCCCTGGCCATCGATGAGTCTGATGCCAGGTCCCGGTCACTACACGCAGGTCTCCGTTCGTGGGCGCCGGGCTGCCGGGCGCGGAAAGGAGCAGCGATGGGACAGCCAGTTGTGCACTTCGAGGTCATCGGGAAGGATCCCGCCGGGCTCCGGGGCTACTACGGCGAGATGTTCGGATGGGAGTTCGATACGAGCTCCCCGGTCTCGGACGCGGTCTCGGAACCGATGAACTACGGGTTCGTGGAGCGCAACACGACCAGCGACGGGACCGGGATCCCGGGTGGTGTCGGCGGGGGTACGGGCTATGAGAGCCACGTGATCTTCTATGTCGGCGTGCCCGATGTCGAGGCCGCGCTCCAGAAGGCCGAGAGCCTTGGCGGCACGCGCCGGCTGGGCCCCGCGCGCGCCCCGACCGGCCTCGTGGTTGGCCATTTCACAGATCCCGAGGGCAACTTGATCGGCGTCGCCGGAACCCGGTAGCCACCGGCGATCTGCCCAGCCGAAGGCGGGCGGGTCACCGCGCCAGCTGCGCTCCGAGCTCGAGAGCGGTCTCTGCCTGGGCCAGCAAGCGGCGGACGAGCTCCCGGGCCGGCAGGACCTCGTGGATCAGCCCGACCGACTGCCCGGCGAAGGGCAGGAGATCCTCGCCGCCTCCGGCCCTGATCGCCGCCACCGCCGCCGGTCCCGCGACGGAGGGATCGACCGTCTCCGGCTCGGACTCCAGCTGTTCGATCAGTGGTGTGCGCAGGGCGCGCGGCGCGAAGGGCGGCCCCACCTGCGGCATAGTGAACGGCGGCATGACGCGTTCGGCGTCAGGGACCTTGACGGCATCGATGGCATCCGCCTCGATGATGCGGCGCTTCCAGGCTTCCCTGATCCCCATTTCCGGCGTCGCCAGAAAGCGGGTGCCCAGACTGGCGCCCTGGGCCCCCAGGACCAGCGCCGCGGCGATCCCACGGCCGTCTGCGATTCCGCCCGCCGCCACCACCGGGACCTCGCCCGCTACGTCCACCACGGCCGGCACGAGGACCATGGTCGAGATCCAGCCGGAGTTGCCACCGGCCTCGGTTCCCTGAGCGACCAGGACATCCGAACCCGCCTCCAGCGCGAGCTCGGCGGCACGCCTGTCCCCCACTGTCTGGAGCCACAGGATCCCCCGGTCATGCGCCCGGGCGATCAGGTCCGCCGGAACGCCCATGTGGAAGGAGATGGCCGCAGGCTGAGCTTCGAGGGTCGCCGCGAAGGCCTCCTCATTGAACGGCCGCCCGGTGTGATTGATGGCGAACGGCCGGTCTGTCATCGACCTGAGCCGAGCCCACTGCTCGCGCAGCTCGCCGGGAGACCGGATCGCCGTGCCGACGCTGCCGAGAGCTCCGGACTCGCAGACGGCGGCGGCCAGGTCGACCTCGTCCCACGGCCCAAAGGGGGCAAGCACGATCGGGACCGAGATGCCGAGCAGGTCGCACAAACGCGTCCGCAGCATCCACGTATTTTAGTGCCGCTTAGTGCCGCGCTAGCAGGAACACCTGCCCGCCGGCGGGCCGGCGCCCCGCTGACAAGGTGGTGCGGCGAAGCCTGCGGCGCTCTTGGTCACACGCTGGCAGCCGCCGGTGGACGTGGGCGGGGCCATGGATGATGATGACAGGGAAGAGCACCGGGAACGTCCCGGCGTGCATCGGGGGCAACCGTGATTGAGCACACCACAGGTGGCACGATGAGCCTGGCCGAACTGGCCGCTCAGCACCAGACCCAGTCATCGACGATCCTGCGGCTGACCGCCGCGAACTCGCCGGGGGGCGCATACCCGGCGAACGTCGCCAACTACATCAACGGTGTGTTCACAGGCAAGATCACCTACGACCAGCACATGCCCGCGGGACTGCGGCTCTACCTGCCTTCTTGATCCGCACCTGACTGGCGGCCGGCTACCGGCCCGCGCGGTCAGGGTTGGTGGTGCCCGGCCGCCCGGCTGTGGTTGGCGGGCGCCTGGTCGAGCGTGGCCGCCCACCTGGCGAGGCGTTCAGCGCGTCATCCGATCAGCAAGGAGACACCCGTGGAATTCCTGGCCAAGCAGCCGACCGCAAAAGGGCCGGCCGAGTGGTTCACCGGAGACGTCTGGATCGACGGCATCGCCAGGGGCGAGGAACCCTCGCGCGTCCGGGTCAGCGCGGTCCGCTTCTCCCCCGCCGCCCGCACCGCGTGGCACTCCCACGCCTTCGGGCAGACCCTCTACGTCACCGAAGGCAGGGGTCTCGTGCAGTCCCGCGGCGGCGGCATCGCTGAGATCCGCCCCGGCGACATCATCTACACGCCGGCGGACGAGTGGCACTGGCACGGCGCCGCGCCCGGCCACTTCATGACCCATTTGTCCATCACCGAAGCCACTCCGGCAGGCGAGCGACCGGAAATGGACTGGGGGGAGCACGTTACCGACGACGAATACAGCGGCCGCTGACCGCGCATCGTGCCAGCCCGCCAGCGGCCGGACATTCGCCG
>DAITAE010000578.1:0-3219 GCA_036824445.1 Streptosporangiaceae bacterium
GTGTTCGCCACCAGCAGGATCGCCGCGATGATCAGGACGATCGCGATGATCACCACTCCGTTCCTGGCCCCGTCGAGCAGCTTGTAGAACTTGGCCAGTAGCGAGGAGTCGTTGACGATCTGGTCCACCCCAGGCCTGCCCTGCACCGTGCCGGCCACGATGTTGAAGTCGGTCTGCGCGTTGTGGAGCTTCACCTGGAACGAGTCGGGGATCTCGGACTTGGTGACCAGGTTCGTGAACGAGGGTTCCCGGGCGAAGTCCTGCTTGAAATGCTGGTACGCCTGCGCCTGGGACTCGTAGAAGACCCGCTCCACCTGGGGAAGCGCCCGCAGGTCGCTGGCGATCTGGGTCTTCTCCGCCGCGGTGGCCGGGCCGTTGTCTTGGCATTGCGGACTGACGCTGGTCGTGGTGCACAGGTAGATGGAGAGCTGGACCTTCCCCTGCCAGTAGGTCCGGGTGTTGTTGACCTGCTTGACGAAGAGCAGGCCCGTCCCCAGCAGCGACAGGCTGATCGCCACCACCACGATGAGCGCGATCGTCATGGTCAGGTTGCGCCGGAGGCCGGTCCAGACCTCCTGGAGGACGAACTGTGCACGCATGGTCGCTGATCCCTCGGCAATCGGTGGTTATCGGCCAGCCATGCTGGCCGGCCAGGTCAGTACGCCTGGCCGTATACCCCGCGTGACTGGTCACGGACGACTTTGCCGTATTCCAGCTCGATCACTCGCTTACGCATGGAGTCCACAATGGCCGCGTCGTGCGTGGCCATGACAACGGTGGTGCCGGTCCGGTTGATCCGGTCGAGAACTTTCATGATCCCAATCGAGGTGGCCGGGTCGATGTTTCCCGTCGGCTCGTCGGCCAGCAGGATCATGGGCCGGTTGACGAACGCCCGCGCCACCGCCACCCGCTGCTGCTCCCCGCCCGAGAGCTCATCGGGCATCCGGTCGTGCTTGCCTTCCAGGCCCACCAGGTCGATCACTTCGGGGACGACCTTGCGGATGAACCGCCGGGGCTTCCCGATGACCTGGAGCGCGAACGCGACATTGTGGTAGACGCTCTTGTTCGGCAGTAGCCGGAAGTCCTGGAACACGCATCCGATGCGGCGGCGCAGGTAAGGCACCTTCCAGTTGGTGATCCTGGCGAGGTCCTTGCCGGCGACGTAGATCCGCCCGTCGCTGGGCCGCTCCTCCCGCAGGATCAGCCTCAAGAAGGTGGACTTCCCCGAGCCGGACGGGCCCACAAGGAAGACGAACTCGCCTTTCTCGACGTCGAGGCTGACGTTCTCCAGAGCCGGGCGGCTCTGGTTGGCGTACGTCTTGGTGACGTTATCGAAGTGGATCACAGGCCCATCACACGCGCTCGGCTGATACGGACGCTTGCTGCCACGGGAACTCCGGACCCGCTGGCTACCGGCCTTCCCGGCTGATCGCTGTGCTGCCCGGTCTGGCCAGACGACAGTCTAGGGGGGAAACTGGGCGCAAACGTGCAACACTGGTGAAGTGACGCCGAACGCCGCCAGCCAGGGGGGACCGAGATGAGCTGCGAACACCTGATCTGCGCCCGGTGCGCAGCACCGGTGGTCGAGGGCCGCTGCCCCGCCTGCCAGCTGGCCCGTGCCCAGGTTCACCGCCGCGCGCCGGGGCTGAGCCTGCCGCTGCTCCTGGCGGCGCTGCTCGCGCTGCTGCTGCTCACGCTGGCCGTGCAGCTGACCCACTAGCGGCCCGTCACCGGCCAGCCTGCCCGTCCTGGTCGGCGGCGCTCTCCTGGGTGCGCAGCCAGCGGATCTCCGCCTCGATGAAGTCGTCGATCTCGCCGTCGAGCACCGCGGCGGTGTTGCTGGTCTCCAGCCCCGTCCGCACGTCCTTGACGTTCTGGTAGGGGTGCAGGACGTAGTTGCGGATCTGCGTCCCCCAGCTGCTGGTGGTCTCGCCGCGCAGGTTGGCCAGCTTGGCCTCCTGCTCCTCCCGTTTGCGCTCGAGCAGCTTGGCCTGGAGCACCGCCATCGCGGTCGCCTTGTTCTGCATCTGGCTGCGCTCGTTCTGGCATGAGACCACGATCCCGGTCGGCAGATGGGTGAGCCGGACCGCCGAGTCGGTGGTGTTCACGCCCTGCCCGCCGGGCCCGCTCGAGCGGTAGACGTCGACCCTGATCTCGTCCTCGGGGATGTCGATGTGGTCCGCCTGCTCGACCACCGGGATCACGTCCACACCGGCGAACGACGTCTGGCGGCGGCCCTGGTTGTCGTACTTGGAGATGCGGACCATGCGGTGGGTGCCGTGCTCACCCCGCAGCGTCCCGTAGGCGTAGGGGGCATGGATGGCGAACGTGGTGGACTTGAGGCCGGCTTCCTCGGCGTAGGAGGTGTAGTAGACCTCGGTGGGGTAGCCGTGCCGCTCCGCCCAGCGCAGGTATATGCGCTGCAGGCCCTCGGCCCAGTCCGCCGCGTCCGCGCCGCCGGCCTGTGCGTTGATCGTGATCAGCGCCTCGCGGGAGTCGTACTCCCCCGACAGCAGGGTCCTGATCTCCAGCTGATCGATCTCGGTGCGCAGGGCCGTGAGCTCGGCGGTTGCCTCTACCCGGGTGGGCTCGTCGTTCTCGCTCTCGGCCAGCTCGAACATGACCCTGGTGTCGTCGAGCCGCCGCCGCAGCTTGTCCAGCCGGGCCAGCTCGCCCTCCAGGTAGGACAGCCGCCTGGTGACCGCCTGTGCCCGCTCCTGGTCACTCCACAGCCCGGGTTCGCCTGCCTCCTCGCGCAGCCGGTCCGCCTCCTCCGACATCGCGCCCGGGTTGAGGACGGCAGCCACGGAGTCGAGGGTCGATGACAGTTCCGAGATTGCGGCTGCCGGGTCGGTACTTGTCATGCCGGAAAGCCTACGCGAGCGGGGAGGTCGGACCGGACGATCACGCCATTGACCACGCGATCCGGTGGATGGGTCCGCATCCAGGCCATGGCCTAATGCGACGGCAGCGTGCCCGCCGCGACCAGGGTGCGGATGGCCCGGACCGCCACCGACAGGGTGGCGACCGTGAACCGGTCGTTCTGCCAGATCTCGGTGAGGGTCTGCGTCGCCCGCTGCACCGCTGACCCGTTGCGGGCCACCCATTCCGCCAGCCGCTGCTCGGGATCACCCGGCCCGGTCACCATGAGCACGTCCCGGGCCAGCGCGGCGTGCGCCGCGTACAGGTCGTCCCGGAGCGCCCCGCGGGCCATCGTGT
>DAITAE010000579.1:0-3212 GCA_036824445.1 Streptosporangiaceae bacterium
CTCGGCTCACAACACCAAATCCTGCCACGGGACCCGCACCAGTCAGGTCAGGTCCGCCGCCAGTGAGCCTCCGGTGCGCGGCAGACGAGCGGGGCGGCGGCCCGGTGGGACGAGCCCTTAACCTTGACACCGGTCACCCGCCCGCCGGCTGGCCAGGGCTACGACGTCACCGATCGAACGGCAACACTTGTGAAGGCAACCGAACCGCTTCCCGAGGATGAAGGACGCTGGCCAGCGCTCGACGCGGCCCGGCTTAACGGCGCGCTGGCGTCCGGCCCGGGATTGTGGCGCGAGGTCAGGGTGGTGGCGGAAACCGGGTCCACCAACGCCGACCTGCTCGCCGAGGCGCGTTCGGGCGCCCGGGAGGGCCTGGTGCTGGTGGCCGAGGCGCAGACCGCGGGGCGCGGCCGGATGGGTCGGCGCTGGGTCAGCCCGCCGCGCCGCGCCCTCACCTTCTCGGTACTGCTGCGGCCCGGCGGCGTGCCGGCCGCCCTGCTCGGCTGGCTGCCGCTGCTGTCTGGTGTCGCCGTCGCCGCGGCGCTGCGGGAGGTGGCCGGGGTGGATGCCCGGCTGAAATGGCCGAACGACGTCCTCGCCGGTGACGCCAAGCTCGCCGGGATTCTCGCCGAGCGATGGGGGGAGGCGGTCGTGATCGGGATCGGGATCAACGTCTACCAGCGACGTGACGACTTGGCCGTGCCCACCGCGACCTCGGTGCTCCTGGCGGCGCAGGCCGCGCCGGCGGACGGGCCGGATCTGCGGGAACGGCTGCTCACCGCCGTGCTGCGCGAGCTGGCCCGCTGGTACCGTGCCTGGCTGGACCAGCCTCATCCCGGCGCCGCCGACGGGTGCGGGCTGCGCGAGGAGTACCTGCGCCGCAGCGGCACGGTGGGGGCGGCGGTGACGGTGACGCTGCCCGGCGGCCAGGCCCTGACGGGAACGGCGGTCGGCGTCGACCCGGCCGGCCGCCTGGAGCTGCGCACCAGCGGCGGCCTGGTCCGCGTCAGCGCCGGCGACGTGGTTCACCTGCGGGCGGCGGACGCCCCGGCGGCTCAGTGAACTGCGCATGTCACAGCGTTCCGTGCCAGCATGAGGCCCATGGCCGACGACACCGAGCTCTCCGAGGGGGAGCGCACCGTCCTCCTGCTCCACCCGCACTGGAAGATCCTGCTGCGGCCCACGCTCGTCCTGCTGCTGGTCGTGGTCGCCGCGGCGCTGCTGGCGGTGGCGATCCCGCCGGGATCGCAGGGCGATCTGGGCCGGATCGCGGTCGGTGTGGTGGCTGTTGCCGCGGTCGTGGCCTGGTTCGCGATCCCGTTCCTGCGCTGGCAGACCACTACCTACGAGCTCACCACCCGCCGGCTCCGGATGCGCTGGGGGATCCTCGCCCGGTCCGGCCGTGACTTCCCGCTGATCAGGATCAGCGACGTCTCCTTCTCGCATGGCCTGATCGACCGGCTGCTCGGCTGCGGCCAGCTTGTCGTCGAGTCGGCAGGTGAGCACGGGCAGCTCGTGCTCAGTGAGATCCCGCAGGTCGAGATGGTGCAGGCGACCCTGTTCCAGCTGGTCGAGGACGAGCACGCCCGGCTGGCCCGTGAGGAGCCCGGGACATGACCGCCAGGCCCGTACGCTGGGGGCATGGACGGCGTCACGATGCAGCCCCACCTGGCCGGGCATGCCGGGGTCTGCGAGATCACCCTGGACCGGCCGGAAGTGCTGAACGCGATCAACACCGCGATGGCGGCCCGGCTGGCCCAGGCGTGCGCCGAGCTGGCCGCCAATCCGCACGCCCGCGCCGTGGTGCTGTCGGGCGCCGGCGCCCGCGCGTTCTGTGTGGGAGCTGACCTGAAGGAACGGAACGGCCTCGACGACGCCGGGCTGATGGCGCAGCGTGAGGTTTTCCGGGCCGCGTTCGGCGGTCTGCTGGGCCTGCCGCAGCCCGTGGTCGCCGCCGTGCACGGGTACGCCCTTGGCGGTGGCTGCGAGCTCGCCCTGTCGTGCGACCTGATCGTGGCGGACGAGACGGCGGTGTTCGGCCTGCCGGAGACCACCGTGGGCCTGGTGCCCGGCGGCGGTGGCACCCAGCTCGCACAGCGCCGGCTCGGGCAGAGCCGGGCCACTGACCTGATCTTCACCGGCCGCCAGGTCCCTGCCGGCGAGGCAGAACGGATCGGCCTGATCGACCGGCTGGTGCCGGACGGGAAGGCGTGCCAGCAGGCGCTGGAGCTGGCGCAGCAGATCGCGGCTAACTCTCCGGTTGCCGTCCGGGCAGCGAAGCGGGCGATCCGGCGTGGCTGGGGGATCGGCGTGGCGGAGGCGCTGGACGTGGAGGACGCGGCCTGGCGGGCCACCGCGGTATCGGCGGACCGGCGGGAGGGGATTGCGGCGTTCAACGACAAGCGCGCCCCGAACTGGCCGGGCCTGTGAGCGGGGGACGGTGAGGAGACGGTCATGACCGATCTGCCCGCGCGGATATCGGTGCGCGAGGTTGGCCCGAGGGATGGGCTGCAGAACGAGGACCCGGTGCCGGCCACCGCGAAGATCGCACTCATCGACCAGCTGGCCAAGACCGGGGTGAGCAGGATCGAGGCCGTCTCGTTCGTGCGGGCCGAGGCGATCCCGCAGATGGCCGACGCGGACGAGGTGTGGGCGGGCGTCACCAAGAACCCCGCAGTCCGCTATTCCGCGCTCGCGCCCAACCTGCGGGGTGCACGGCGGGCCCTCGATGCCGGCTTCACCGAGGTGGAAGCCGTCGTCTCGGCCTCGGACACCCACAACCGCAAGAACGTCAACCGGAGCACCGCGCAGTCGCTGGACGAGATCGCGGTCATCGTCGATGAAGCCCACCGGCGGGGCGCGACCTGCCAGGTGGTCGTCGCCACCGCCTGGGGCTGTCCGTACGAGGGTGACGTGCCGGTGGACAGGGTGCTCGCGGTCGCCGGCCGGGCGGTCGCGGACGGGGCGGATGCGATCTCCTTCGGCGACACCACCGGGATGGCGACGCCGCGACGGGTGCGGGACCTGGTGGGCTCGTTCCGGTCCAGGCACCCTGACGTGCCGCTCAACCTGCACTTCCACAACACGCGTGGCACGGGGCTTGCGAACGTGCTTGCCGCGCTGGAACTGGGTGTGGACGACTTCGACGCGTCGGTGGGCGGGCTGGGCGGCTGCCCCTACGCCCCGGGCGCCAGCGGCAACATCGCCACCGAGGA
>DAITAE010000580.1:0-3211 GCA_036824445.1 Streptosporangiaceae bacterium
GGCGGCGACCAGGGCGGCTGCCGAGACGGTCGCACCCGGCAGCGCCCCGCCGCTACGCCTGCCCGACCGCGAGCAGCATCGCGGCCTCGTGCGCCGTCCCGGGCCTGGGCGCCGCTGGGCCAGCTGGACGGCGCCGCTGGCCGCCGCCGCGGCCGTCACGGTGGTCATCGGCGGGGTGCTGATCGTCACCAGGCTTGCTCATCTGCCGCAGAACCGGCCGGGCCCGGCCGGCGCGGTCACCGTCCCGCTGCGCCGCGCCCCGTCCACCCCCGGCGGCGCCGTCCCGCCGTACGCCGTCGGGCTGGCGCCGGGCCCGCTTGCCGCGCAATCCACCCGGGCGGTGGTCAGGGCGACGGTTGCGGGGACGGTCCTCGCCACGCTCATCCCGCCCAGGGGGTACGGCAGCTTCACCTGGGTGAGCGCGGCCGCCGACGACCGCACCTTCGTGCTTGCCGCGTACGGACCCGGGCCGGCCACCGGCCCGGGGCGAGCGCGCGACACAACCGCTTTCTTCCTGCTGCACCTGGACCCCGCGTCCGGCACGGCACGGCTCACACCCCTGCCGACCCCGGCACAGCCAGACCTGCCGGGCATGGGCACCGCGATCAACGGCATCGCACTGTCGCCCGACGGCGGCAAGCTCGCGGTGGCCTTGGGTAATCAGCCCGGGCCGTCCGAGCTCAAGCTGTTCGACCTGCGCAGCGGGTCGGTGCGGGTATGGCGAGGGGCGCGGGGTGCACGCATCGACGGGTACATATCAGCCGACGAACTGGGCGCTAACCCATTGTCGTGGACCGCGGACGGCAAGACCCTCGCGGTGGACCAGGAGGTCGGCCAGGCCATCAAGGTCCGTTTGCTCGACACCACCGCGCCCGGCGGCGACCTGTGGGCCAGCGCACGCGCCGCGACGTTCCCCAACTGGCCCAGCGGCTCGGTCGCCGGCAGTGCGATCATCACCCCGGACGGCACCAAGATCATCGCCATGGCCGTCACGCGCCACGCCACCCAGATCGTCGTCAACGAGTTCTCGGCGAGCACCGGCAAGGCGCTGGGCACCATGGTGCGCCTGCGCTACCGGCGGGGGGCCATCACGGGCTGGCCAAGCGTGCTCTGGTCTGACTCCTCGGGAAGCACGCTGATCGTGAAGACCACCAAGCCCGGCACGGGAGCCAGCAAGCACGGAGACATGACCCCAAGGGTGGTCGGGGTGGTCACCCGGGGCCACTTCACGCCGCTGCCCGGGATCCCCGCCGGCAACATGCTGGCCTGGTGATGCACCGGAGATCTCTGGGCCCATAGCCCGGGCCTGGGAGCATCGCGGCCGGATCTCTGCGTCGCTACGATCGGGCGGACGGAGCAGCGCAGTTGCGCGGCGCGCGTCTTTAGATACATGCGATCGGATCTCCGGAAACACCCGCCCGCGGCCAGCGCGGCCGAAGCCGCGCAGCCGGATCGCGCTGATCCGGCTGCCGCCGAGGCGGGAGTGACGGCGCTGTACCAGGCGCACGCGCTCGGGTTAATGCGGCTCGCGCACATCATGCTGGGCGACCGGCCGAGCGCCGAAGACGTCGTCCAGGAAGCGTTCTGCGGGCTGTACCGCCGCTGGTCCCACCTGGCCGACACCGGCCGTGCGCTGCAGTACCTCCGGACGTCCGTGCTCAACGGCTGCCGCTCGGTGCGGCGCCGCCGGACGAGGCCGCGCGCCGAGCCGTACCACGGGCAACCGGTGGCATCGGCGGAAGCCGCCGTGATCACCGGCGAGGAGCGCCGGGAGGTGATGCGCGCCCTGCGGCGGCTGCCTGCCCGCCAGCGCGAGGTGCTGGTGCTCCGGTTCTACCTCGACCTCTCCGCCGAAGAGATCGCCGCCACGATGGGAATCGGTCCCAGCAGCGTCCGGTCAGCCGCCCACCGGGCGCTTGCCTCCCTCGGCCGCATGCTCGAGGAGTCCTCATGAACACGCTCGAAGACACGCTGCGCACGGCGCTGGACGAGACCGGCGCGGAGATCACCCCCCAGAGCGTCCCGCCGCTGCGCCTGCACGACGGCTGGCGCCGCCCGGGACGGCCGGGCACGGGTAGCCGCCGCCGCTGGCCGGCCTGGCTCGCGCCGCTGGCCGCCGCCGCTGCTGTGGCGGTGGTGATTGCCGCCTCGCTGGCCATCTCCGCCACCTTCCACGACCGCGCCCGGCAGCCCCCGGGGCCCGCCACCGGGCAGCCCCAAGGGGCTCCCACCGGGCGGCCGGCGGCGCTCCGCTATGTGCCGCCTTACTACGTCGATCTGGTCGGCATGCCGTGGTCCCGGAGCGCAGAGGTCCGCGCGACCACGACAGGTGCCGTGCTCGCGACGGTTCGCCCGCCGAAGCCGTTCGGTCTATTCGACTGGGTCAGCGGTGCCTCGGACGACCGCACGTTCGTTCTCGCCGCACAGCGTTGGTGGCCCATCGGCCGGGGCGGTACCGCCGAGAAGCGCGACAGCACGACGCCGCTGAAGTTCTTCCGGCTGCGTTTCAACCCGGCTCACGGCACGGCAACGCTGACCGCGGTGGCTCTGCCCGAAAGCCTGGAGGCGGCGCAGGTCGGGGGCATTGGGCTCTCCCCGGATGGCAGCAAGCTCGCCCTGAGCTTGCGCCGGTCGATCCAGGTCATCACGCTGGCCACCGGGGCGAAGAGGGAATGGATACTGCCCGTCGGTGGCTGGGCCGGGAATTTCAAGCCGTTCGGCCAGCCGTTCTCATGGACGGCGGACGGGCGGAAGCTCGCGTTCCAGCAGTGGGGCGGGAAGTTCCACAGCACCGCGCACGTCCGCGTTCTCGACACCACTGCACCGGGCGGCAGCCTCCTGTCAGCCAGGCTCGTCGTGAGATTCCCGAACCGGGCCGGGGTCATGACCTTCAACCCCGGGAACACGCTCATGACGCCGGACGGCACCAAGATCGTCACCGCGACAACCATCGTGCCGCGCGGGCAGTCCCGCCCCGAGCAGCTGGCAATCACGACGTTCTCCACGCGCACGGGGAAGGTCGTGGCCTCGGAGGACCGGTTCGAGATGATGAGCGGCTGGCAGGAGGTCCTGTGGACCAGTCCTTCTGGCAGCACGCTGATCGTCACTGACCCCCGCGGCAAGCAGGGTGCGAGCGTGACCGGAGTCCTGACCGGAGGCAGGTTCACGCCGCTTCCCAGGGCTCCGCAAACCAACCAGATCGCCTGGTAGC
>DAITAE010000074.1:0-12120 GCA_036824445.1 Streptosporangiaceae bacterium
CCGAATGACCGTCTCTCGCCAACGTGAGCCAACGCCACCATACGGTAAGAGGGCCAGGTCAGACCAGCCGCGAAGGCAATCGCCGCAGGTCGGCGCCGATGCTGCATGAGTTCCTGCGCAACATGTGAGCGCCGGGATCAGCCGCGGCGGGTCACCGCCCACGCCGTGGCGCTGACCTCGACCGGCCCACCCGGCCCACCGGGCCCCCCGTTCAGCACCTCCCGGTAGCGTTCGCGCAGCTGCTGGCGCCGCTCCGGGCTCAGCGACGCCACGTAGTCCCCGGCCGGGCCGACACCGAGCGTGAAGGGCTGCCACCACTGCTCGAACGTCGCCGACCCGGCCCGGACGGTCAGCGTGGTGGCTTCCGCCCCGGCGAGCCCCGCCTGGTCGAAGAGCCGGGCCAGCTCGCCCTCGCCGACACCGGCCAGCCCCGATTCATCGGGCGCCGCGGGGTCGAGCTCGCGAACGGCATACCAGAACGAGCTCAGCGGGCCACGGTCTCCGCTGTGATCCCACACGCACGCTGCGACCACCCCGTCCGGGCGGGTGACCCTGCCCATCTCGCGCAGGCCCGCCACCGGGTCGGTCATGAAGTGCACGACGAGCTGGGCGAGAGCGGCGTCGAACGCCCCGTCGGGGAAGGGAAGCCGTTCGGCCGCCGCCACGCTGACCTCCACGCCGGGCAGCCGCTCCGCGACCGCCTCGGCGAACGGCGGTGAGGGGTCGACCGCGTAGACCGCGCCCGCACCCAGCCGGCCCACCAGTTCCGCCGTCAGGGCACCGGGCCCGCAGCCAACGTCCAGCGCCTGCTGCCCATGTCGCACCCCGGCCAGTTCGGCGAACCGCGCCGCCAGCGGCTCCGAGAACCGCCCCATGAAACGCTGGTAGGCGTCCGCGCTGACGTCGAAACTCACGTGCTCAGCCTATGGGCTAGCCGGTCAGGCGATCTTGCGCGCGCCCGGGCCCGGCAGCGGTGTCACCTCGCGGGCGGATTCGACCGTGTGCCCGGCCGCACAGACAAGCTCGAGCCCGATGGGCTCGCCGCAATCACGGTGCGTGAGCAGAGCCTGCGGACCTGCGGGGCTGGCCGCGTAGCGGTCGCCCCACTGCATCAGCGCGACAAGCACGGGATAGAGGTCCAGGCCCTTGTCGGTCAGCCGGTACTCGTGGCGGCTGCGCTGCCCATGCTCCTGGTACGGGACCTTCCGCAGCAGGCCCTGGCCCACCAGCCGGGCCAGCCGGTCGCTCAGGACCTGCCTGGGCGCCTGGGTGCGGCGCTGCATGTCGTCGAAGCGGCGGACCCCGTTGAACACCTCGCGCAAGACGAGGAAGGTCCACTTCTCGCCGATGATGCCCACGGCAGCGCCGATCGTGCAGTTGGCGCCGTCGTAGTCGAGGATCCAGGGCCGTCTCATGCTCGCATGCTAAGTCCATTTGACAGACTCAGCAATCCAGGCGGATCCTGGGTCTGTGAAGCGAACCCAGGAATGGAAGCCTGCGGCGCCCGCCTGGCCTGACAAGCCTGCTTTGCCTGCCGCGCCCGCTTTGCCTGCCGCGCCCGCTTTGGCTGCCGCGCCCGCTTTGGCTGCTACGGCCGCTTTGCCTGGCGCGCCCGCGAAATCAGCCCAGGCGCCCTGGCCGGTCTGGCCGACCGGGCAGGTCCAGATACGGCAGGCGGCCGGCGCCGATCACCCGGCGCTCAGGGACTTTCTCACCGGCCTGTCGGTTCGGACCCGGTACCTGAGATTCTTCGCCGGTGCGCTGCCAGCCAGCCCGGTGATGCTCCGGGCGCTGGCCGGCGCCCGGCACGGTGTCGACGCCCTCGTGGCGACCCGGAACGGCGCGATCATCGGGCACGCGATGGCGGTGGATACTACGGGACCAGATGGTGCCGCGACGGCCGAGATCGGGGTAGTGGTGGCGGATGCCTGGCAGGGCCGGGGCGTGGGCTCGGGGCTCCTGCGCGCGCTGGCCGGCCGGGCCCGGGCGCGCGGAGCCACCACCCTTGCGATGGACGTCCTGGTGGAGAACCAGCGGGTGCTCGCCATGATCGCCGCCCGGTGGCCGGCCGCCCGGCATGACCGGAGTGCGGAATCGGTTACCGTGCACGCGCGGCTCGACTAGCGGGGAGGAAACGCGATGCACAACTCACCGGCTCACGATGCACTCCGGGCGCCAGCCGCGGCGGCCGCCGACGGGCGGCACCACCGGACGCGGTCACGGTCACACGAATGGGAGGATCCGGCCACCTCTGCGGCCGCCGCCCGCGAGCTCGACGGAATCTCGTTCTTCCGGGAGATGCAGGCGGGCAGGATCCCGCCGCCACCCATCGCGGCCAGCCTTGGCTTCGGGCTGGTATCGGTGGAGCCGGGCAGGGCCGTATTCGACATCACGCCCGCCGAATACCACTACAACCCCATCGGATCCGTGCATGGCGGCGTGTACGCGACGCTCTGCGACTCCGCGTGCGGCTGCGCGGTGCACAGCATGCTGCCGGCCGGCGCCTACTACACGTCGCTGGACCTGGCGACCAGGTTCATCCGGCCGGTCACCACCGGCAGCGGGCGGCTGCTGTGCGAAGGCACGGTGACCCACCTCGGATCGCGCACCGCCCTCGCCGAGGCGCGGCTCACCGACACCAGCGGCAAGCTCTACGCACATGCGACGAGCAACTGCCTGATCTTCAGGCCCAGTGACTGACGACGGCCCTCCGCTCGCATCCTGACCGGGCTCGTGGGAAGCTCACCAGGTGGGCGGTGACGAGGTCCGGGACGGTGTGACGCTGACCAACCTCGGCCAGCCACTGTTCGCGGGCGCGGAAGCGACCAAGCGGGACCTGGTGGAGTACCTGGACGCGGTCCGCGACCCGATCATCGACGTGCTGCGCGACCGGCCGCTGTCCGTGATCCGGGTCCTGCGCGGCCAGGCGCCGTTCATGCAGAAGAATCTCCCCAAGTACACCCCGCCGTGGGTCCAGACGGTGTCGCTGTGGGCGGAGGCCTCGCGGCGCGAGGTCACCTACGCGCTGTGCAACGACCGCCGGACGCTGCTGTGGTTCGCCAACCAGCGGGCCGTGGAGTTCCACCCGGCCCTCGTCCGGGCCGGTCACTGGGCCAGCCCCACCCACCTGATACTCGACATCGACCCGCCGGGCGACGACGCGTTCGGCCAGGCCGTCCGCGCCGCGCGGCTGGTCCACCAGGCCCTCGCCGATGTCGAGATGGCGGGCGCCGTCAAGACCAGCGGTGCGAAGGGCCTGCATGTGTTCGTCCCGCTGGCGCCCGACGCCGCCATCGAGGACGTGGCCGCGGCCACCCGCGCGCTCGCCGCGCGGGCCGAGCGGCTGGACCCGGCGCTGGCCACTACCGCCTTCGTCCGCGAAGAGCGCGGAGGCAAGGTGTTCCTGGACGCGACCCGGGCCGGCGGCGCGACGGTGGTGGCGGCCTACAGCCCGCGTGCCAGGCCCGGCGTGCCGGTGTCCTTCCCGGTGGCCTGGGATGACCTCGACCGCGTGGCGCCGGCCGACTTCACTGTGCACACCGCGCCAGCCCTGCTCGCCCGCGGTGATCCGTGGGCAGCGCAGATGCCACCGCCGCAGCCGTTGAGCACCGATCTGGTCGACGAGGGCCACACGATCCCGGTCGCCCGGGTACAGGCGATGCACGAGGGCAAGCGGCGTGCCCGCGCCCGCCGCGACCAGCAGGGATAGAGGGCTGCCGAGGGCCGCCGGAATGACCGGCTCCGGCGGCGATGTTGCCACAGGCATGGCATCCACTGTGATCGCCGCCGCCTTCGGCGGCCCCGACGTGCTCACGGTTATCGAGGAGCCCGCCGCCGAGCCCGGGCCGGGGCAGGCGCGCATCTCGGTCCGCGCGGCCGGCGTCAACCCGGTCGACTACAAGGCCTACAGCGGCGCGTTCGGCGCCGATCCGGGCCGGCTGCCGGTGCGGCCGGGGCAGGAGGCCGCCGGCGTGGTGTCCGCGGTCGGTCCGGATGCGGCGGGCCCGGCCGGGCCGGTCGCGATCGGCGACGAGGTGATCGCGTACCGGGTGTCCGGTGCCTACGCTACCGAGCTGGTGGCCCCCGCGGCTGCGCTGGTTCCCAAGCCGGGCGCCCTGGACTGGGCGCAGGCCGCGTGCCTGATGGTGACCGGCGTGACCGCCTGGCACCTCCTGGCCGCCACGGATGTGCACGAGGGCGACACAGTCCTGATCCATGGCGGCTCCGGTGGGGTGGGGCTCATGGCGCTGCAGCTCGCCGCAGGGCGCGGGGCGACGCCGGTGGTCACCGCGAGCCCGTCCAAGCACGGCTTCCTGCGCGACCTGGGGGCCCTGCCGGTGGCGTACGGGCCGGGGCTGGCCGGGCGGGTCCGCGCCGAGGTACCCGGCGGAGTCGACGCGGCGCTGGACCTGATCGGGACGGACGAGGCCCTCGACGTCTCGCTCGAACTGGTCGCCGACCGGGCACGGATCGCCACGATCGCCGGCTTCGCGCGTGGCTTCCAGGAGCGCATCAAGGTCCTCGGCGGCGCGCCTGGCGCAGACCCGGGAACGCAGATCCGCGAGGCCGCCCGGCTGGAGCTGACCCGGCTCGCCCAGGACCGGGCGCTGCGGGTCTTCGTGACGCAGACCTTCCCGCTCGCCAAGGCCGCCGACGCCCACCGTGCCATCGTGACCGGTCACGCCACGGGGAAGATCGCCCTCATCCCATAGCTCCGGAGCCCGCCGGCGGGCGCCGGCTATCGTCGCGGCGGTGGAGCGGGTGGAGGTCGCGGTCGTGGGGGCCGGCCTGCTCGGCTCCGCGACCGCGCGGGCGCTCGGCGCGCGGGGCGTCCCGGCGGTGCTGCTTGAGCAGTTCGGCCCCGGCCACGTACGCGGCTCCTCACACGGCGCGACGCGCATCTTCCGGCTCTCCTATCCCGATCCCGGCTACGTGCGGATGGCGGTCAGCGCGCTGGGCGCCTGGGCCCGGCTGCAGGACGACGCCGGCGAGCAGTTGCTGATCAGGACCGGCGGGCTCGACGCCGGCCCGGGCGCGAGCCGGTGCGGCAAGGCGCTAGCGGACTGCGGCGTGGACCACTCCTGGCTGCCGGCCGGAGAGGCGCGCGAGCGTTTCCCGGGGATCGCAATCCGGCCGGGCGAGCGCGTGCTGTTCCAGCCCGACTCCGGCGTCTGCCTGGCCGGGCGCACGGTCGCCGCCCTGCAGCGCCTGGCTCAGCGCGACGGAGTGCCGCTGCGGGCGCACACGCCGGTGCTCAGCGTCGAGTCCCGGGGCGGCCGGGCGCTCCTGCGCACCCCGTCGGGTGAGCTCTCGGCCGGAGTGGCGGTCATCGCGGCCGGGCCCTGGAGTGAACGGCTGCTGACGGGAGCCGTCGCCCGCGCCCCGCGGCTGACCGTGACCCTGCAGCAGGTGCGCTATTTCCGGCCGAACGACGCGGGCGCGGGCGCATGGCCGACGTGGATCGAGTGGTCGGATGTGGACCTGATCTGGTATGCCGTGCCGATGGTCGGCGACGCGCCCGGCGTCAAGGTGGCCGCACACATTCGGGGCCGAGCCGTCGATCCCGCCCAGGGGCCCTTCGACCGGATCGACGCGGCGCAGGACGACCAGGCCACGGAGTACGTGCGCGCGCGCCTGCCAGGACTGGAGCCGGCCCGGCTCGGGCCAGAGACCTGCCTGTACACGATGACCGCCGACGAGGACTTCGTGCTCGACCGCGAGGGACCCGTCGTCGTGGGTGCCGGATGTTCGGGTCACGCCTTCAAGTTCGGGCCGCTGCTCGGCGAAATGCTGGCTGACCTGGCGCTGGGCAAGGACACCAGCATCGGCCGTCAGCGCTTCTCGCTGGCACGGCCCGCCCTGGCCACCGTGCCCCAGATCTGAGGCGCCGGGCTCGCTCCCGGCGCCGGTTGCCCCGCCCGGCTTCCGTGATGTATGCTGAACGAATCTTCATGAACTAATATTCATGAAGCCTCGTTCACGGAGGACTCAGATGGCGGAGATCGACGTCCGGCGCCCGGCGACGACGTTCGGCAAGGCTCTCAGGCGCGATGTCACCTAGGAAGCCAGCCGTCCTTCGCGACGGCGACGGCGACGGCCAGAACCTGCGCGACTATCTCATCACCACCGCGGCGCGGCTGATCGGCGAGCGGGGCAGCGCCGGGCTGGGCGTGCGTGACATCTCCCGGGAGGCCCAGGTCGCCGACGGCGTGCTCTACAACTACTTCGAGGACAAAGAGGACCTGCTCGCCCACGCCCTGCTCGCGCACGTGGCCACCGTCATGGAAGGCATGCCCCCGATGCCACCAGCCGGGACCGGGACCGTGGCGGAGAACCTACGGCAGTTCATCGACATCGGTATCGGGGCGCTGGCGCGGGTGGTTCCGGCCTTCGCCGGGCTGCTCGCACAGCCGAAGGTACTCAAGCGGTTCCATGCGATGGTCGGCGGAGATGCCGCGTTCGCCGGCGACGCGGCGGCAGGCGGCGACGCGGCAGGCGGGCAGGCGGCACCAGGCGGCGAGGCTGGCGCGGATCGCCCCGGCGGGCTGCCGGGCATCCTTACCGCCTACCTGCGCGCCGAGCAGCAGCTGGGCCGCATCCACGAGGAGGCCGACGTCGATGCGGCCGTGACGCTGGTCGTCGGCGCGATCCACGGCCAGATCCTGCCGCGGGTTCTCTTCAGCCCGCCGGGCAGCTCGATCATGCCTCCCCCCGATCTGGCGGGGCGGCTCGCGGAGACGGTCGTCGGCGGCATCGCGCCAGGATCACCGCACCGCTAGCTGCGTCCGTTGCCGGCAGTCGTGGAAACGCCGTGCTCAGCCGCCCGCGGCCTGGCTGAGTTCCACCAGGTGGCCGTCCGGGTCGCGCAGGAAGCAGCGGATCTCGGCGCCCCAGTCATGCGGCGCCGTGAGGAAGTCGGCCCCCCGCGCCCGCAGCGCCTCATAGGTCGCCCGGCAGTCAGCGACCCGCAACGTCATCGCATGGCTGACCTGATCCGGGTCGGTCGGTGGCGTGAAGACCACGCCGGGCTTGTCGGCGGTCGGCCCGCCCCCGGTGACGAGGAGCAGCCACGTGCCGGCGAAACGCAGCACCACGCTGGTCCCTCCGTACTCGCGGTACGGTTCCGCGCCGAGCACGTTCACCCAGAAATCCCTGGACCGGGCCGGGTCCGCCACCACGAGAATGTGGGTGACCGCGACGCCCGGGCCCAGCGGGCCCGCCTCTTGCTGCTGCTCCATTACGGTCGCCTTTCTGCCCGGGCGGACTCCTCTGCCGGACGCACTGCGCCCCTACCCGCCGAGCACCGACCCGAAGAGGTTCGCGTACTGGAGCAGGTGCCGGTCGCCGAGGTAGTGCTCCCGGACGTGTTCCTGTCCCGCACGGCCCATGCGCTCGGCTTCGCCAGGGTGGTCGAGCAGCCACCGTACCTGTGACCCGAACGCGGCCAGGTCGGCCGGGTCGCGCACCAGGAGGCCCGTGCCGTCGGTGATCTGGTCCAAGATCCCGCCGACGGCCGAGCCGACCACAGGGCGCCCCTTCCACATGCCCTCCGCGACCGTGAGCCCGAAACCTTCGGCGAGGCTTTTTTGCACGATTACGCTCGCATGCCGCTGGATCGCATTGATCATTGCGGCGTTCTCCTCGACGTCATCGAGGGGCAGGGTGACGAGCAGCACTCGCGCCCGGGCCGCGGCGGGCAGGCTCTGCCACAGCGCCACGCACTCGGCGAGAACCTGGCCTCCTTCCGGGTCGTCGGCCACCCCGCTGACCTCGGGCCCGGCAAGGATCAGGTACCCGTCCCCGCCGGGTGCCACATGCTCGGCGAAGCCGCGCATGACGCCGGGCATGTCCTTGAGCCTGTCCCAGCGCGAGACCTGCACGACGACCGGGTCGGCCGGGCCGGGCCTGGTCTCGCCGGTCACCCTCGCGACGCGGGTGACCTCGCCGCTCGTTCGGTCGTGGCGCGTGAACCGCCCCGGGACCGGCGGCGGGCCGCCGGACAGGACGCCGATGGTGGCCAGGATCGCCGCCACGGTCTCCGCCCCAAGCTCCTCGTTCTTCGCGGAGTACGGGTCGATGGACGGGGGGATGATCCGGGTGAGCGCACCCGGAACCCACGCCGGAACGTACTGCCGCCGGGTGAAGACGTAGCCGTTGGCGGGCGCCAGGTACGGCCGGAGGAAATCCCACGCCGCGCGGGTCACGTCATTCTGCCAGTCCACGCCGATGTGACAGCGCCAGACGACGCTGGCACCGGCCCGGATCAGGGCCGGCACCAGGCCCGCCGTCTGCGGATCATGCAGCAGGACGACGTCGCCGGGCCGCACCAGCCTCAGCAGCTCATCCGCGTTCGCGGCGAGCACCTGCTCGTAGTGGCCGGCGTCGGCCGGGCCGACCGGCCCGGCGCTGCCCACCTCGCCGTGAATCTGGTTGTGCAGCCGCTTGGTGATCGCGAAGAATTCCGGGTCACCGCCGATCACGGTCCAGCGGATGGCGATCCCCAGGCCCGCGGTGTATCCCGCCAGCACCCGCAGCATCTCGGCGACCCCGCCACCGACCGCGGTGGAACTGACGTTCCAGATGGTCCGCCGGCCGAGCCGTTCGCGGAACATGGTGGCCTCCGCGAGCAGCCGCGTGTACCGCTCGGGGCCGATGATCGGCTCAAGCTCGGCGGCGTCCAGCGGCGACACGGCGACCTCACGCAGCAAACTCACCCGTCCATCCCCGGCGGGCATCCGCCCGCCGCACAGCGCTCAGCCGGTACGCCCGGCGGATCAACCTCGCCCGGCCGAACCCCCGGCGACCTCGTAGGACCACAGCTCGCTGCTGACACCGACCGGCCTTTGCGCCGCGCCGCCGCCACGCTCGGCTGCGGCGCGATGGCCGTGCCCGAACGCCGGCGAGTTCAGCCACGCCTGGAAGCTCGCGTCGTCCCGCCACCGGGTCACCACCAGCCAGGTCGTGCGCTCGTCGGTCGGCTTGAGTAGCTCGAAGCCTTCGAAACCGTCCTGGTCATCGACCGCGCCCGCCCGGGCGGCGAACCGGTGCGCAAGCTCGTCCCCGCTCTCGGCCGGCACCGTGATGGCGTTGATCTTCACGACGGTCATGTGCTCAATCATGCCAGCCGCCGAACCCCGGCGCCGGGACGCCGCAGGCAACGCGGCACCGGGCGTGGCAACATGTGGCCACGGCGCGGCGTGGCCCACGCCGCCGAAGGGAGCCCGAATGCCAGCCGCTTACCTGAGCGTCCGGCCGCTCGGCTCATCCGGCATGGACGTGTCGGCGCTGTCGCTCGGCTCGTGGCGCACGTTCGAGCGCCTGCCGGCCGAGACCGGGATCGCCATCATGCGTGCCGCCCGCGACGAGGGCATCAACTTCTTCGACGATGCCCGCTACAACGACGAGACGGGCAAGGCTCCCATCCCGACGGGATACTCCGAGGTGCTGTTCGGTGAGCTGTTCCGCGGGTCAGGCGTGCGGCGCGACGAGGCGGTCGTGGCCAACAAGCTGTGGTGGGAGTTCTGGCCGGAGCAGAGCGCCGCGGCGGAGCTGGACGCTTCCCTGCGGCGCATGCGCTTCGACCACGTCGACCTGATCTATGCGAACCCGCCTCCGGCGGCGCTGGAGGTCGCCGACCTGGTCGCCGCCGTCGGCGGGCTCGTCACGGCCGGGAAGGCCCGCGCCTGGGGGTTGGTGAACTGGCCCGCCGGCCGTTGCGCCCAGGCGATCGAGGCTGCCGCCAGCCAGGGGATCGCGTCGCCGTGCGCGGTCCAGCTGCCCTACAGCCTCGTGCAGCGGTCCTGGGTCGAGGACCCCACGATGACCCAGGCGGTCATGGCGGCCGGCGCCGGTCTCATCGCCTCGTTCTGCCTGGCGGGCGGGGTGCTCACCGGCAAGTACCGGTCGGCTCCCGCGACGGGCCGCGTCGCCGGCATGCTCGGCGAACCGCGGTTCGCCCCGGCGGTCGCGGCGGCGGACCAGCTCGCCGGGATGGCCGCCAGGCTGGACACGACGGCGGCCGCGCTGGCGCTGGCGTTCCCCCTCACCAACCCCGCCGTCACCAGCGTGCTGTTCGGGGCCACGAGCGTGCGGCAGCTCCGGGCCAACTGCGCCGCGCTCGGTCTCATCGACCGCCTGCGCCCGGAGGACGTCGCGGCGCTGCTCCGCGTCGGGCTCCCCCCGGCACTCGCCGATGCTTAACGACTGGCGCCGGGCGGCCCGGCATCTCAGGCGACCCGCGGCCGGTGCCGCGGCGCGCGGGCGAGCGCATCCGCCGATGTCGTCAGGGACGTCTCCAGCACCATCCGGCGGCGCCGCGGGTCCATCAGGTTCACGCCCATGACCGCCAGGTCCTCCGGGCCCGGTGTGAGCACGGTGACCCGGATGCCCGCCGAGCGCAGCGCCCGGACCTCCCGCAGCAGCGCCATGGTGATCAGCCCCCGCAGGCGCCGTTCCAGCCGCTCGAGCGGGTTGCGGGGCAATCGCCCGGGCGCGGTACTGGCCATCGGGGCGAGCACGACAACCTCGTCCACCCCGGCCCGCGCCAGCGCGCCCAGCGAGGTCGGCGAGCGTACACCGCCGTCCACGTAACGGCGGCCGCCGATCACGGCCGGTTCGTACCAGCCGGGGATGGAGCACGAGGCGACCACGGCTTCGGCCAGCGCGGCCCGAGGTGCGCCCGGCCGGCCGAAGAACACCCGCCGGCCGCGGTCGTAGTCGACGGCGACGATCCAGGTCCGTCCGCCGCCGACCCAGTTGGCCGACGATCCGTGGGGCACGGCGTGGCCGTATGCATGGGCGTGCAGCGCATGGACCATCTCGCTCAGGGCCCGGTGACTCCCCCGGCCGCGCAGCACCCAGGCGCTGGCGCCGACTCCCGGATGCACCCGGTGCGGCATCACCAGCGAGGTCATCAGCAGCCGGGGCGAACCTACCCGCAGTCCCGGAGGCGGGGGCCACGGCCCGTCGGCGACATCACCCACCCCGGCGTCCGCCAGCACGCCGACGGCCTCCCCCCGCTGGTGGGCGATCATCTCATCGATGCTGGTCCCGCAGCGCAGCGCGGCGGCGAGAACGCTGCCCGCGCTGGTCCCGAGGATCAGGTCGACGGCGGCGAGCGGGCACGGCAGGCGCTCCTGCACCGCCGGCAGCGCACCGGTCATCCAGGCCGCCCCGAGCACCCCGCCCGCGCCAAGCACGAGGCCGACCCGTGGGCGGCGGGGTCTCCCCGGCACCGTTTCAGGACCCACGCGTACCTCCCAGGCCCACCGCCGCCGGTGCCGCCCCCGGCCCGGCGTGTGGGGCCTACCCCCAGTTTCCCCCGGCGTGGGCCCGTTATGACCGGGCGCGGCGTCTCGCCGGGGCGGTGCGCCGGGTGGCGGACTGCGCCTGAAGTTCCGCCAGACCGCGGCGGATGCCCTTGGTCAGGACGTCGAGGTCCGGCGCGGCGCTGTAGTCGGCGGTGCGGTCCGATCGGGCCGTTCAGGGAACTCGCCGAGGGCGCCGTCAGCCGCCGGGCGCTGCCGCCCAGGCCACGGCCGAACCTCATGACGTCGGCGCGGCTCCGCAGGCGCCCTTGCACGAAGCCGGGCGCGTCCGCGAGCTGCCGCAGCGGCCAGGTCACGGCATCGCGGGCGCCGGTCGCGACCAGGCCGACCACTGATGGCCCGGGCCGCGGGTTCCAGGAGTCAGGCGTCACCCGCGCGGCATCGGGGCTGAGGTCGAACACGGCGGTCATGAGATCGGTGCCGCCGATGCCATCCACCATGCAGTGGTGGACCTTCGAGAGCAGCGCCCAGCGGCCGGCCTCGATGCCCTCCAGAAACCACGCTTCCCACAGCGGCCTTTCGCGGTCGAGCCGCTGCGCGAAGATCTGCCCTGCCAGATGGCGCAACTGCCGGGCTTTCCCTGGCTTCGGCACGGCGGCATGCCGCATGTGATAGCCGATCTCGAAGTTCTCGTCGTCCGTCCAGGCCGGGCGGAAGACGTGCATCGGCACGGTCCGCACGACCTGGCGGTAGCGCGGCACCTCGGCAGCTTCGCGGCGAACAGCTCGACCAGATCCCGGTAGGCGGGCGCGGGGCCCTCGAAGATCGTCACCGACCCGATGTGCATGTGGTT
>DAITAE010000075.1:0-12095 GCA_036824445.1 Streptosporangiaceae bacterium
GCCGGCCAGCAGCAGGAGCATCAGGTTGTTGTTCTCGAGCCCGGCACCGGCCGCGACGCCGGCACCCACCCACCAGCGCGGCCGGTGGCGCAACAGCGCCGTCGTGACGCACAGCAGGACCGCCGCCCAGGCCAGCAGATCCAGCGGCGTGGTGTTGCCGATGTGTGTGGCGCCGATGACGATGGGAGCGCACGCCGCGGCGAGGGCGGCGAGTACCCGGCCGAACCGGCCCGCGCCGAACAGCGCCGCGAACTTGGCCGCCGCGACCACGACGGCCCCGCCAGCCAGCGCCGGGATGACCCGGATCGCCGTCGGGCTGATGCCGAGAATGTCCGTGATCCGGGTGAGCAGCGGGACCAGCGGCGGCTGGTCCACGTAGCCGAAACCGAGATGGTGCCCCGCCACGATGAAGTACAGCTCGTCCTGCTGAAAGCCGTACCGGCCGCTCACCGCGAGCTCGACCGCTACAAACCCCGCGCCGATCACCCACGCGAGCGCCGGAACGCGGTCGGAGGGGGACTCTGGTGCCTGCGGTACCGGTGTGACCGCCGGGCCGGCTGCCGGAATGGGGGCGGCGGGGTCGTGGGGCTGGTTCATGACGATGCCTCCCGCGGCGTGCATCGGGCTGGGCTGGCCAACTGGCGGACCCGAGCACTCGCCGGACCTTGAGCCTGGTGCCAGTCCGCAGGATGGCATACCCTTAAAGTGATATCATTATGATAAGCATGTGGTATCAGCTACGTCAATGAGGGTGGCAGTGAGCGAGCAGGGCCCAGACCGGGCCCGAGTGGCTGGACGGCCCGCGCCACTCCGTGGAGCGGGGACACGGCTCCCGATAAGGGGGCGTGGCGCGGGCCGCGTCTGCCGGCCAGCAACGGCACGACCCGGTGGGCGGGTCCGCCAGCGCCATGGCACCTGCTTCCACCATAACCCCGGCGGCGTCCGGGATCGGACAGCCAGCTTTGGCCGCGGCGACGGGGATCGGGACGGTTAGTCTTTGGCCGCGGCGACGGGGATCGGGCGGCCAGTCTTTGACCGCGGCGGCCGGGATCGGACGGCCAGTTTTGGCCGCGGCGACCGGTCACGGCCACGGCGCCGGAGCGCCGGGGGGGAGCGGCATGCGCCCGGGGCAGTCAGCATGCCCCCTGGGGGCGATGCCACCGCCGGGAACCAGCGGCCGCACCTGGCGGACGGTGGACAGCAGCGGCAGGGTTCAGATAGCGTCCTCCACAGAGGCATAGATTCGAACAACTATTCGATAACTGACGATGCTGTCGGTACGAGTACGGCGCGTTACGTGACCCGGGAGTCGAGGTAGCCAGTGCCACTACGGTGTGCTGGGTGTCTGGCGGGGTAAGAGTGCACCACGATCATGGACTGACGGGAGTGTAAAAGTGGTGTACCGAGAGTGATCGCCGAGCTCTGGCGGGGCAGGGGCCCGGCCTTGAACCTGCACATGATCTCGCAGTATCGTCCACAGACGGACACGGAGAGCAGCGCGTGTGAACGCTGTGCGTGCATTTGAGCCCCGGGGGCGGAGGTGCGATGGTTCGTAGGTCAACCGTAGCGAACAGTCCGCAACCAACCGAATACGACGCGGACTACGCTGCGGGGACCGCGGACCAGGCGCCGGGTGGCGGCAAACGGCCCCGCCCCGCCCCGGCCTGGCGTGGCGCCGGCGGGCGCTGGCTGGTCTGGGTCTTCCGGATCGTGGTCTGGGCCGTGCTGCTTCTCATCGGCTACCGCGGTGTAACGGCAATCATGGCTGGCGAAACGAGCACCGGCAGTGCTCCCGCGCCGGCTGCCTCGCCGAGCACCTCCTTTCCCACAGCGCTCGCGGGTGCCTATGCGCTGCAGTTCGGCCAGGTGTACCTGAACGCGGACCCGGCCTCAGCCGACCAAAGGGCCAGCGAACTGGCCGGGTTCCTGCCCGCGGGCGCCGATTCCCAGCTCGGCTGGAACGGGGCCGGGACGTTGCAGTTGCAGTCGGAGCAGGTCGCGAACGTCGCCGTGCAGGACGCGCATCACGCGGTGGTGACGCTCCTGGCGCGGGTCAACGGGCAGCTGATGGAACTGGGCGTGCCGGTCTACTACTCCGGCGGGGCGCTGGCGGTTTCCGGCGAGCCGGCCTGGCTGCCGGCGCCGTCGAAGGCGGCGGTGCCGTCGCCGTCGGCGACCACGTCCGACGCGACCACGCAGTCGGAACTGACGAAACAGCTGCCCGCCTTCTTCCAGGCCTATGCCAGCGGCGACCAGGCGACCCTGGGCCGCTTCCTGGCGCCCGGCACGACCATTACTGGCCTGGGCGGCGCGCTGAGCTTCGGGTCGCTGGCAGGGGTCACCGTCCCGGCCGGCGGGGACACCCGCCACATCATCGCCACGGTGGTCTGGAACATCCCGGGCCAGGCCAGTTCGGGCCAGGCGGCCAAGAACGCGCCCCCGCCCGCCGGGCTGGAGATGAATTACGCACTGACGATCGTGAAGAAGGGCGGGACCTGGTACATCAGCGCAATCGGCCCGTCGCTCCAGCCCGCGGGGTCATCGTGAGCGTGACCGTGCCGGCTCTATCAGCCACCTGGCCAAGCAAGCCCCAGACCCCGGAGTAGACCGATGTCCCATTACCTGACCGCAGCGGCCCCCTTGTCGCTGAGCACCTCCGGTCTCGTGTCCTACCTGCAGGGCCTTTTTGGGCCGCTGTTCCTGGGGATCGTCGGGATTGTGGCGCTCTTCTTCCTCTTCACACGGGAGATCATCCGGTTCGTCCAGTTCATGGTGCTCGCCGTCGCGATCGCCGTGGTCTTCTACACCCCGAGCATTGTGCAGTCCCTTGCTCAGGGCATCGCGAAGGCCCTAGGCGTCCACTGACGTCCGCCCCAAGCGGAAGGAGAGCGACTGGTGGAGCTGCCCACCTATACCGGCATCTGGCGGATCGAGAAGCGGCTGTACAAGCTGTACGACTTCCGGCTGCCGATGCCCCTGCCGGTGGGCCAGATAGCCGTCTTCGTGGCCATCACGGTGCCGTACGTGCTGCTCCTCACGCTCTTCGGGCTGCCCTTCAGCCACACCCTGTTCTGGCTGTACGTGCTGCCGCCCGCCGTTCTCACCTGGCTGGCTACCCGGCCGGTGCTGGAAAGCAAGCGGCTGCCTGAACTGGTCATTTCCCAGGTGCGCTATCTGGGCGAGCCGTCGGCCTGGTGCCGGATGACCCCCCACGTCGAAAAGGACGAGATGATCGTGGTCGGGCGGGTGTGGCGGCGCAGCCAGGCCCTGCCGGTCGCGGAGCCCGCCGTCGAGCCTTCAGTTGTGCCCGTGGTGGAGCCCGCGGCGGTGCCTGCGGTGGAGCCGGCCAGGGTGCCGGCCGTGGAGCGGGCTGCCGTGCGCGGCGGTGCCTGGCCGGGCGGGAGAGCCACCCGGCGTGCGATCCCCGCGCCTGCGTCCGGCGAGGCGGCTGCCCCGGTGCGGGCCCCCGCCGCCGCGCAGCCCTCGGGGCGTGCCCCTGCCGCGGTGCCGGGTGCCGGCCGGCCTCAGGGCGTCCGGGCCAGCCAGCGGCCTGTTCCCGCGTCATCCCGTGCTTCCGCGCGTGACGTGACCCGCGCTCGTGCCAGCGCTTCCGTTCCGGCCCCTGCATCCGCTTCCGCCCCTGCCCTTGTCCCCGCCCCTACCCCCGCTCCGGCTCATGCCCCCGCTCCGGCCCCTGCGCCCGCTCCGGCCCCTGCCCGCGCTCCGGCCTCAGCTCGCGCTCCTGCCGCAGCCCGCGGCCCTGCGCCGGCCAGGGCTTCCGCGCCTCCTCGTCCTCCCGCGCCGGTCTATGCCCCCGCTCCTGCCCGGGCTACGGCGCCTGCCCGTCCCCTCGCGCCTGCCGGCGCTTCGCTGCCTGGCCGTGCCCCGGCGGATCAGCGCAGCACATACGGGCGTGATCACGTCATGGTCGTGCCCGGCGGGCGCGATCCCGGCCGCCGGGATCACTTCAAGCGCGACCGGGCGCGGGCAGTCCTGCCCCTCGGTGGCTCGCGGCTGGTGGCGGTGGTGGGCTGCACCGTCGGCGCCGGCCAGACGGTAACCACGCTGATGGTCGCCGACCTCCTCGCCAGCTTGCGCCGGGAAGCGGTGGCGGCTCTCGACCTCAATCCCGGCCCGGCCTCGCTCGCCGAACTGGCCGCGCCCCGGCCGGCGCTGAAGGTCAACTCGCTGATCGCGGGGCCGGCTCAAGCCGGGCGCCCGCCACGCAACGGTCATCAGCCGTACCGGCGCGGCCAGCTCGATGTGTTCACCCCCGAGGTCCGCGGGGACGGCTCGGTGGACATCGGTGATCGGGGGTACGACCGGATGTTCGGCGCCGTCGCCGCCGGCTATGGGCTCACCTTCGCCGATCCCGGTGCCACGTCGGTGGCCCGGGTGCTCAGCGTCGCCGACCAGCTGGTACTCGTCACCCCGGCCAACCCGGATGCAGCGAGGGCTCTGGCCATGACCCAGGAATGGCTGACCGCCCACGGCTTCGGCGCGCTCATCGCGAACTCGATCACCGTCGTCAACGGTCTGTCCAAGCGCAGCATGTCACACGCCGAACAGGCAGAACTCGTGGTCAGGGGCCGGTGCCGGGCGACCGTCCGGGTGCCGTGGGACGAACATCTGGCCGAGCCGCCGGCCGAGCGGGGGACCGGCAACCGCCCAGCCTCCGGTGCCCCGGCGTCCCGGCTTGGCCAGCTGCGCCCGCCCGTTTTGCAGGCTTATACCGCGCTTGCCGGGGTGCTGATCGCCGCGCTCGCCGCCAGCCCGCAACGGCGGAGGGCGGCGAGGTGAGTGGACGTACCCGGGGCCGCAGCCGGCTGAGCGTCCGCTATTTCGATGACCGGATCCTGCTGACGGAGAGCCACGCCTGGGCGTACTACCGCCTGCCGACCCATTCCTATGAGTTCCTGACCCCGCCCGAGCGGGAAGCGCTGGCGATCAACATCACGGTGGCGCTGGCGGCCATCCGGCTGCCCGACACGGAGGCGCACCTGCGGATCGCGCACCGGTCCTACCCGGCGGCGGAATGGGCGGCGCGGCTGGACGCCACCTCCGACGGAGGCCCCGGCTGGCGGGACTACCTGGACGAGATGTACCGCCACGTGTGGGCGAAAGACTTCTGGACCAAGGAGGTCTACCTGGGGGTGCGGCTGGGCCAGCGCGGCATGCGGGCGCAGCTGCAGGGCGGGATGTTCTCCCAGTTCGTCAGCGCGTACCGGAGCAGCGAACAGGCGCTGGGCCTGGCCGACGAGGCAGTCGCGGACAGCGAGCTCGCGCGCTGGACCGATCAGGCCGAGCGGCTTGGCCGGGCGCTGTCGGCCAGTGCTCTTCGCGCCCGCCATGCGACCAGCGATGAGGTCGCCTGGCTGTTCCGCCATGCGCTGGCCGGGACGGCCGGCGACCCGCCGCCGTCGGCGGTCCATCGCCGCACCTGGGGGGCGGGGGAGATCGAGGCGCTGCTGGAAGGCCAGGTGGAGAACGGGCGCACGATGCTGCGGCTGGAGCATCCGGCCGGCGAATCGTTCGTGGCGTTCCTGTCCTACTCCCGGTTCCCCGACGTCATGTCGTTCCCCGACGGGGAGCCCTGGCTCCACTTCGCCGACTCGCTCCCGTTCCCGGTCGAGGTCAGCTCCCGGATGAGGCTGATCCCCCCGGCGAAGGCCAGCAAGGACGTCGGGCGCAGGCTGGCCCACGCCAGGGACATGGACGCCCATATCAGGGAGGCCGGGGTCGACCTGCCGCTCGCGCTCGCCGAGCAGCTCGAGGCGGCCCGGATGCTGGAGCACGGGATCACCACGGAGCGGCTGCCGTTCGTGTACGGCTGGCACCGGCTGGCGGTGACCGCGCCCAACCGTGACCTGTGCCAGCGCCGGGTCGAGGCGCTGATCGAGCACTACCGTGACATCGGCATCGACCTGGTCAACTCCACCGGCGACCAGTTCTCGCTGCTGTGCGAGTCGCTGCCCGGCGACCGCGTGCGGCTCTCCTCGTATGTGCAGCGCCAGCCGCTGTACACGATCGCCGGCGGCGTGCCGACGGCCACCGTGGACCTGGGGGACCGGCCGATGGGCGGGCTGGACGAAGGCAATGGCACCTGGGTCGGTCCCTATATCGGTGAGACGCTGGGCCGGGCGCGGTCCATCGTCCACTTCGACCCGCTGCTGGCGGCGACCCGCAACCGGCCCACCGCGGTCGCGATCACCGGTGAGCCGGGAGGCGGCAAGACCACCCTCGCGCTGCTGCTCATCCTGCAGCTGGCGCTGCGGGGCGTCACGGTCGCCGTCATCGACCCCAAGGGGGACGCCGAGTCGCTGGTGGACGTGCTGGCCGCCCGCGACCGCAAGGCCAGGGTGCTCCCGCTCGGCGGCGCCGCGCCCGGGCTGCTCGACCCGTTCTCCTTCGGAGACGACCTGTCCGAGAAGCGGACCATGGCCACCGAGACGCTGCGGCTGCTGCTGCCGCGGATGAGCGAGGAGCGCGAAAGCGCGATGATCCAGGCGGTGGCCGCGATCGCGGGCCGGGAACGGCCCAGCCTGGGCAAGGTCGTCCGGCACCTGGAGCAGGGCGAGGATCCCGCGTCCAGGAACCTGGGGGCGGTGCTGCGGTCGATGTCGGAGATGCGGCTGGCGAGGCTGTGTTTCGCGCCCTCGGGTGGCCAGCGCATCGACGCGGCCGGGTGGACCACGGTCTTCACTCTGGCCGGGCTCACGCTGCCGGACGCCGCGGTGAGCCGGGACGACTTCTCCTACGAACAGCGGCTGTCGGTCGCCCTGCTGTACCTCGTCTCCCAGTTCGCCCGCAGACTGCTGAACGGAATGGATCGCCGGCTGCCCAAAGCCATCTTCCTGGACGAGGCGTGGGCGATCACATCCACGCCGGAGGGTGCCAAGCTGGTGCCCGAGGTGTCGCGGATGGGCCGCTCCCGCAACACGGCTCTGATCCTGGTCTCCCAGAACGCCGGTGACCTGCTGTCCGAGCAGGTCACGAACTGCATCTCCGGTGTGTTCGCGTTCCGCTCCTCCGAGCGCGTCGAGGTGGCGAACGTCATGGCACTGCTGGGGGTGGAGGCGTCGGACGAGCACCAGATCGCGCTGCGGGGGCTCGGCAACGGGGAATGCATCTTCCGCGACCTGGAGGGCCGTACAGGCCGCATCGGGATCGACCTCATCTCCGACGAGATGCGGCAGTGGCTGGACACCAACCCCACCCGCAGCAGACCAGGTGTGGAACCCCCGCGCATGAGCGCGGCGCCTGTACCGGGCGCGGAGCCCGGCCCCAGCGAACCACCGGCATCAGGGGCGGAACCGGGCCCCAGCGAACCACCGGCGTCAGGGGCGGAACCCGGCCCCGGCGAACAGCCGGCATCAGGGGCGGTACCCGGCCCCGGCGAACCGTCGGCGCCTGGCGCCGGTCCTGCGCAGGAACGACCTGCAGACCGCCTCCACTCCGACGACCCAGCGCCCTGAGCAAAGAAGCCCGCTAATGCCCAGCCCTCTCCGCTTGAGCCGCGCGAAGTCAGCCCCCACACCGACTTCCGGAGCCGGCCCGATGCCCAGATCGGCTTCCAAGGTGACGCGGCCGTCCTGGATGCCTCGCTGGCCTCGAGTGCCGGTGTCCGTGCGCCGTGTCTTGTTGCTGCTCGGCGTCGTCGCAGCCGTGGTCGGCCTTCCGGGCCCCGCGCAGGCCGCGGTGAGCCCGGCCGCCGCCACGCTCTCGGCGAGAGCGCCCGCGACGGCGGTCCACGCGGTGTCGGCGGGAGCGCCCGCGACGGCGGTCCACGCGGGGTCGCCTGGAGCACCCGCGCAGGTAGACCAGCCGGCCGAGCTGGCCCGGGCAGCCGGGGTGTCCCAGCCGGCCGGCCCCGTGGGTGTGACCGGGCGGGTCGGGCCGGCCGCGCCCGGCGGCGTCTGCCAGGTGCCCGGGATCGGTGACATCGGCGGCCTGCTCGGGTTCTGCAATGCCGGGTCCAGCGGCCTGATCGGCGCCCTCAACAACGTCTGCCAGCCCTCGGTGCCCGCGCCCGAGGAGGCTTCCGGCGGCATCGACGCGTTGATCAAGCCGCCCGCCGCGGCGGTCCGCCAGCCGGCCACGCTCTATGACAGTTATGGCACGGCCGGGCAGACGTGGGCCGCCCACGACCTGCAGTGCTCCGACATGGCCTCGCTGATCGGCAACCAGGTCGCTGGCGTCGTGTTCACCATGGCGAAGGCGCTCGACCGCGTCACCATCACCGTGTACCAGTCGGCGGCGGGCGAGGGCATCCTCGCCTGGCTGAGCGGGGCCGTGAACCGGTTGATCACCAGCCTCGGCAACGCCATCTACTTCCCTTACCTCGCGCCGGTGATCATCCTCGGCGCGATCTGGCTGGCCTGGCAGGGCCTGATCCGCAGGCGCGCCACCCGCACCATCGAGGGAACGGTCTGGATGGTCATCGCCTGCGCGGCGGCGATCTGGCTCATCGGGCGCCCGGCGGACTTCACCGGGGCCGGCAAGGCGTTCTCCGACGGCATCACCCAGACGCTCAACATCGCCTTCGCCAAGCTTCCCGCCCCGCACCAGAGCAGCTGCGTCCCACTGCGCAAGGGTGACCCGCAGACGCCGGCCGGGGCCAACTTCGCGTACACCGCGGGCAACGGGGTCGTCGACACCAACGCCAACGAACTGTGGACGGTCCTGGTCTGCAAGCCGTGGCTGGACGGCGAGTTCGGCACCACGGCCTACGCCGCATCGGGAGGCCAGCCGACGGTGGTCAACAAGTACGGCAGGCAGCTGCTGTGGGCGCAGGCGATCGCGGTGAACGAGAAACCGACGGCGGCGGTGATCAAGGCGAAACAAAACGCCTATGCCGGCATCGCGGACTCGATCAAGCAGAACGAACCGGGCGTGTACCCGCTGTTCCAGGGCAAGCAGTGGACCACCCGGCTGGAAATCGGCTTCGCTGCGCTGTTCGCCGCGCTGGCCGCAGGGCTTCTCGTGCTGTTCATCGCGATCACACTGATCGTCCTGAAACTCGGCTTCCTGCTGCTGCTCGTGGCGGGCCCGTTCTTCCTCATCGTCGGTACGCACCCCGGGTTCGGGCGGATCATCGCCCTGCGCTGGGCCGAGATGCTGATCGGCGTGCTGCTCAAGACGGCGGCGATCGCGCTGGTGCTCAGCGTTCTGCTGTATGCCTACTCGCTGATCATGGGCGCCAGCGACGCCGCACTGCCGTGGGCGCTGAAGATCCTAATGATCTCGCTGGTCACGGTGGCCGTGTTCATCTACCGCAAGCCGTTCGCCCACCTGTTCTCGGCCGTCGGATACGGGGTGATCGGATCGCGCGAGCGGGCCGAGGCGAGCCTCGCGACGGCCGGTGCCGCCGCGCGCCGGAACACGGTCGACGCCGCGACGGTGGGCGTTCCCGGCTTTGCCAGCTACCGGGTGGGCCGATGGGCACGGCGCAACCCGGCGCAGGCCGCCAGCCTGGGCGCGCAGATCGCCACCGCCGGCGCGGCCGGGGCCTTGGCGGGCGCCGCGGCGGCCGGGTCCAAACGGGCCAGGTCCAACGGAGCCAAGTCCGACGGGACGACGCCGGACGGGGCCAAGGCCGACGGGGCTGGATCCACCGCGGCCGCGGCCGACGGCGTCGCGTCCGACGGGGTCAGGTCCGGCAGGGTCAGCGGGCCCAACCGGCAGGCGGTCAACGGAGCTGGCTCCGAGGACGACGGCGCGGATGCCCACGAGACGGCGCAGCCGGGCTCGGATTCCCGCGCCGGAGCCGCGAGCCGCGGCCGGGCGCGGGGGCTGGGGAACGGGAGCAACGGCGCGGGACGGGAACCTCCGCCGCTCGTTCTGCCGCCCCGGGAAGGCGAGGCCGGGCCGCCACAGCTGTCGAGCTGGTCGCGGGGCGGGACATCACCGGCCAGGCCCCGCTGGCCGGACGCCGGGGGCCGGTCGGCGGCGGCCGGCGCGCCGCCGCGGCAGCCGGCCAGCGATGGCCCACCGGCCCGGGCGCAGGCCCCGGCGCGGGCGCCGGCACCGGCCCAGGCGCCGGCCCCAGTCCGGTCGCCGGCCCCGGCCAGGACGCCGGCCCCGGCCAGGGCACCAGCGCCGGGCCGCGCGCCTGCACCGGCCAGGCAGCCGTCCCCGCCCCCCACCCGGGCGGCTGCTCCCGCGCCGGGCCCAGCGCCGGCTCCGGTCAGGCAATCTCCCCCGGCCCGGCAGCCCGCTCCGGCCCGGCAGCCCGCTCCGGCCCGGCAGCCCGCTCCGGCCAGGCCCACTAGCTGGGGCGATCGAGGGCCCTTGAGCCGCTCGGGTGGCGCACGGGTGCCTGCCGAGGACAGGTCGGCCAGCAGGCAGCCGCCGCCATCCACCTCGCGGGGCCCGGCGGGCGGGGCGGCCCCGGACGCCCAGCCTGACCGGCCCGCCGACCCTGGCCCGCCAAGCCCGTTCTGGCTGCGCCCGATCCGGCGCCGCAAGTAGCTCCCCGGGCCTATGGACCTGACATCGGCGCAGCGGAAGCTGGCTTTCGCCGTCATCGTGCTAGCCCTGGCCGCGCTCGGCGCGTTCCTGCTGTGGCCGCGCTCGTCGCCCGCGCCCAGCCAGGCGGCGCCGGGACCGACGACGCATGGCGTCGCGTCCACGCCCGCGCCGGGGCCGGTCTCCCCAGCGGCCGCGGGAAGCCCGGCAGCATCCGGCCCGGCGGCGAACATCTACCAGTGGCTCCCGTTCACCCAGGCCGACCTGACGGAAGCGGCCAGGGTGGTGCGGCAGTTCAGCGCCGACTACGCCACGTACTCCTATACCGAGAGCGCGGACCGGTACGTCGGCCGGATGCGCGGCCTGGTCACGCCGACGCTGGCGGCCAGCCTGGCGCGGAGTTACGCCACCCCCGGGGTTGCCCAGGCGAGGAGCCGACAGAAACAGACCGCCACGGGCAGCGGTGTGATCACCACGCTCCGCGCATTCGGCGCTTCGAGCCTGACCTTCCTGGTGACGCTGAGTCAGAAGACCTTCACCACCCAGCAGGCGGGAAAGACCACTGCCCACAAGGCCAGCAACGACTACGCGATCACGATCACGCGGTCGGGCAGCGGCTGGCAGGTAAACGACATCCAGCTCGCATCAGCAGGCAACTCGTGAAGTGGCGGCTGGGGGTTCCACGTGCCGGCCGGCTCACCGTCAGCGTAGCGGTGGGCGTGACGATCGTGCTGGTGCTGGGCCTGGCGGCCGTCGGGGCGGGGCTGATCGGCGGCGGCAGCGTGCTGTTCTCGGCCGGCCAGCGTTGTTCCGGGGACGGGACGGGCGGGTCGGCAAGGCCGGCCGGCGCCGCGGTGCAGCCTACGGCGAGCGCCGCCGGGCGGGCGACGATCCCCGCCGATTACCTTCACTTCTACCGGCATGCGGGGCAGACGTACGGCGTCCCGTGGCCGGTGCTGGCCGGTATCGGTGAGGTGGAGAGCGACCAGGGCCGCTCAGCCCTGCCCGGCGTGCACAGCGGGGCCAATCCGTTCGGCGCGGCGGGCCCGATGCAGATCGGCATCGGCGGTGCGGCTGGCGACCAATGGGGGGGCGGGGCGGTCCACCCGGCGGGCCGGCAGGTCGGCGGGGTGGCCGCCGACGGCAACGGCGACGGCGTCGCCAGCGTGTACGAGCCGGCCGATGCCATCGCCGGTGCCGCGAAGTACCTGGTCGCCCACGGAGTGCAACACAACGTGAGCAACGCCATCTTCGCCTACAACCACCTGCTCAGCTACGTGCAGTCGGTGCTCCACTGGGCGGGCGTCTACGCGAACGGCGGTTTCTCGGTCACCGCCGCGACCAGCGACGGGACGGGCGGCGCCACGCAATGCCTGGCCAGCGCCACCGGCGGTGGGCCCGGCAGCGGGCAGATCCCGAACCAGGCAGTTGCCTCGGCGATCTCGTTCGCCCGGGCGCAGATCGGCAAGCCGTACCTGTGGGGTGGCACCGGGCCGGACGCGTTCGACTGCTCCGGGCTGGTGATGATGGCCTACCGGGACTCCGGCGTGAACATCCCGCGCACCTCGGAGGAGCAGTGGGTGTGGGGACCGAGGATCGCGCCCGGGCACGAGGAGCCCGGCGATCTC
>DAITAE010000581.1:0-3186 GCA_036824445.1 Streptosporangiaceae bacterium
GCAAGATGCCGCCGGTCCGGCCGCTGCTCGACAAGGGGGTCGCGGTCGCGCTCGGCTCCGACCACGCGCCGGGCAGGAACGGCATCACGTCCATGCCACTGGTGATCTCGCTCGCCATCACCCACTTCGGGATGAGCGTGAGTGAGGCGCTGCGGGCGGCCACCCTGGGCAGCGCCCAGGCGCTGCGTGCTCCCGACCGGGGCGCGATGGTCCGCGGAAAGTACGCCGACATCGTGGCCTGGGACGCCGATCACGAGGGCGCCTTCGCCTGGTCATACGGCCTCAAGCCGCTCCGGGTCTGGCTGGGCGGCGAGCCGGTCCTGAACTGAGCCGCCACCGGGCAGCCCCCGGCGGGGCCGCCTCCGGTTCCCGCCCTGGGCGGTCAGCACGGTATTCCACGGCATCAACAGCCGCTCGTCACGCCGCCGTGCGCCGCCATCCCCGCCGCCGTGGCATGCTTCAGGCATGGCTTCCCGGGTCGCGGCAAGCGGGACCGCCACCGGCGGCGTAGCGGTCGCCGTCGTGGTGGGCGACGAGGAACTCCTGGTCGAGCGGGCCGTCGCCAGGCTCGTCGCCGCGGCGTCCGTGGCCGCCGGGCAGGGCGGGTCCGCCGGTGCCGTCGGCGGCGCGCACCCGGCGGGGGACGGCGTCCACGATGTGGCTGGTGGCGCGCTCAGCCCCGGCGAGCTCACCTCGCTCACCGCCCCGTCCCTGTTCGGCGGCGGCAGCCTGGTGGTGATCCGCGACGCGCACCATGCGAGCAAGGACGTGACCGAGGAAGTGGCCCGGCTGGCTGCCGAGCCGCCGCCGGGCGTCCGGCTGGTGGTCACCCACGCGGGCGGGGGGAAGGGCAAGGCGCTGCTGGCCAGTCTCGCCGGGAGCGGGGCCCGGGTGATCGAGTGTCCCAAGATCACCAGAGTGGCCGACCGGATGGACTTCGTGCGGCGGGAGTTCCGCGCGGCCGGGCGCGCCGTCGATGACGGCGGCGTGCGCGCCCTGATCGACGCGCTCGGCTCCGACCTGCGGGAGATCGCTTCCGCCTGCGCCCAGCTGGCAGCCGACACCACGGGTGTCATCGACCAGTCCGTGGTCGCCAGGTACTACCGCGGCCGGGCGGAGGCGAGCGGGTTCTCAGTGGCTGACCGGGCGGTGGAGGGGCGCCTCTCCGATGCACTCGAACTGCTCCGCTGGGCGCTCGCGGTGGGGGTGGCACCGGTGCTGATCAGCAGCGGGCTCGCGCAGGGGGTCCGCCTGCTCGGCCGGGTCAGCGGTGCGCCGAAGGGCCAGGGAAGTGCCGAGCTTGCGGCCGAGGTCGGCGCCCCGCCGTGGAAGATCGACCGGGTGCGGCAGCAGTTGCGCGGGTGGGAGCCGGACGGCATCGCGCGGGCCCTCAGTGCGGTGGCAGAGGCCGACGCGCAGGTCAAGGGGGAGGGCACGAGCCCCGGTTACGCGCTGGAGGTGGCGATCAGGACCATCGTGAGCTGCCGGTCTGGGGTGGCGGCGCGGGGAGGCCGCTGAGGGGGGCGCGGGCAGGCGCAGGGCTGCCCTGCGCTTCGCCCGCCTTCGGGCGGGCTCTTATACGCGCTGGGCATCCCTCCACCTGCCCGCGCTGATCGCGGCTGCTGGCACCGGTACCGGTCAGCCCACCATGGGTGGGGTGGGTGGGATCTAGGACTGGAGTTCGGCGGCGCGCTTGGCGATGGCCGACTTGCGGTTCGCGGCCTGGTTCTTGTGGATCATGCCCTTGCTGGCGGCCTTGTCCAGGCTGCGGCAGGCGTCGCGCATGGCTGCGACGGCCGCGTCAGTCTCACCGGCGTCGGCTGCCTCGCGGAACTTGCGCACGCTGGTCTTCAGGGATGACTTGACGGCCTTGTTGCGCTGCCTGGCCTTCTCGTTCTGCTTGTTGCGCTTGATCTGGGACTTGATGTTAGCCACGCGGAAGCCTCGCTTGCGGTACTGATCTGGCGGGTCGGCGGATGCATTCCGCTCGCAGGCGGCCGCGCACCACAACCGGACGGCGCGCATCCAACCCGAGCAAGCAGGATAGCTCACCGCGGGGCCAGGGCCCAAACCGGCGGCCGGGCGCCCGGAGCGCGGGCACCAGGCGGTGCGGGCACCCCGGGCGGCATGCGACCATGGACGGCGACGGCAGCCGTGATCGGCGTGCGCCCCGGCGCGGCGCCGCCCGGCAGACGCACCGGGTGCGACCGCACCGGCGGCGGCCCGCCTGCCGCGACCGAGACCCTACTCGACACTGGCGGATTCCTGTGTCAGCACGGCCCGAGCAGCCCTCCGGGGACGGCGGACGGACCGCGTCCTCCGGCCCGGTGCCAGCGCACGGGGATACCCCCATGGACATCATCAGAAACTTCTGCGTCATCGCGCACATCGACCACGGCAAGTCCACCCTGGCGGACCGGATGCTCCAGCTCACCGGCGTCGTGGGCGAGCGGCAGATGAGGGCGCAGTACCTGGACCGGATGGACATCGAGCGCGAGCGTGGCATCACCATCAAGAGCCAGGCAGTGCGGCTGCCCTGGACCGGCGCCGACGGCGGCCGGTATGTGCTCAACCTGATCGACACCCCCGGACACGTGGACTTCTCCTACGAGGTCTCGCGGTCCCTGGCCGCGTGCGAAGGCGCCGTCCTGCTGGTTGACGCGGCGCAGGGGATCGAGGCGCAAACACTCGCCAACCTCTACCTGGCGCTCGCGGCCGACCTCCACCTGATCCCGGTGCTGAACAAGATCGACCTGCCCGCCGCCCAGCCGGGCAAGTACGCAGAAGAACTGGCCGGCATCATCGGCTGCGACCCGGGCGACGTGATGCAGGTCTCGGCCAAGACCGGCGAGGGAGTGGCAGACCTGCTCAACGCGATCGTGGAGCAGGTCCCGCCGCCCAGCGGCGATGCCGCCGCCCCCGCCCGCGCGCTCATCTTCGACTCCGTGTACGACACCTACCGGGGCGTGGTCACCTACGTCCGGGTGATGGACGGCCGGCTGAACCGGCGGGAGAAGAGCCTGATGATGTCGACCAGGGCCACGCACGACACGCTGGAGGTCGGCGTCATCTCCCCCGAGCCCATCCCCACCGACGGCCTGGGCGCGGGCGAGGTCGGCTACCTGATAACTGGCGTGAAAGACGTGCGCCAGGCCCGGGTCGGCGACACGGTGACCAGCGCCGCAC
>DAITAE010000076.1:0-12006 GCA_036824445.1 Streptosporangiaceae bacterium
CAGCAACGGCTACGCCTTCACCACCGGATGGGGCGAGCCCATCTACCCCGACACCGCCTCCTCGCTGATGACCAAGCTCATCCGCGCCCGCAACCAGCCAAAGAGCGGGCCACACCCGAAGGACCAGCTACCGCACGCCCGGCTGCACGACCTGCGGCATATCCACGCCACCACCTTGCTGCTTTCCGGTGTTCCAGTGCACGTGGTCGCTGCCCGCCTGGGCCACGCCGACCCTGCGATCACCCTCCGCGTGTACGCCCATGTGATCCGCACCGCCGAGGCCGCTGCGGCCGACATCTTCGCCCAGGCCGTGAACACCCTGTAGGCCCACCCCTCGCGCACCACCCAGGCACGGCGCACAGCGCAGCAGCGCAGCAGCAGCAGCAGCAGCAGAATGCGCTGTTAGCAAAGGTATTAGCAAAATGCCCCTTCCATGATCGGAAGGGGCCTCTGACCTGGGAGCCGCCTTGGGGAATCGAACCCCAGACCTACGCATTACGAGTGCGTCGCTCTGTCCGACTGAGCTAAGGCGGCGAAGCCGCCCACGGGGGACGGCGGCGAACCGAGTCTACCGGCCCCGAAGCCGGCCAGCCGACCGAGGACCAACCCGCCGCCACCAGCCCGGCCTACGGGCAGACCTTCCCATTGCGCGGCGTGGCCAGGTTGATCAGGTACCGGTCAACGGCCGAGTCTACGCAGGTGCTGCCGCTCAGGTAGGCGGTGTGCCCGTCCCCGTTCCAGCCCAGCAGAACCCCCGACTTCAGGTCCCGCGCGAGCGCCTGCGCCCACCGGTACGGCGTGGCGGGGTCCCGGGTCGTCCCCACCACCAGGATCGGCGGCGCGCCAGCGGCCCGCAGCGGCACCGGCGCGGCCGCGGGCACGGGCCAGTATGCGCAGGGCAGGCTGCTCCACATGTTCGACGCCCCGAACTGCGGCGCCGCCGTCGCGGCGGCGGCGGCCGCCGAGCTGTACGCCTGAAGCGACCGCGGCCACGGCCGGTCGATGCAGTTCACGGCCGTGTTCACGTCCATCAGGTTGGAGTACTGTCCGTTCGGCCCTCGCTCGAATAGGGCGTCGGCCAGCTCCACCAGCAGCGTCCCGTTCCCGGCGAACGCGCCGGTCAGCCCGGCCCGCAGATACTGCCAGAACGACTTGCTGTACAGCGCGGACGCCACCCCGTTCAGCAGCATCGCGTCGTTGGCCGGCTGCCCTGCGATCTGGCTGGCCAGCGGTTCACTCGCGGTCTGGCGCAGCAGCCCTTGCAGCCGGGCGACCCCGGCGCTTACCGTCCCGTTGCCCAGCGGGCAACCGGGGCGCCGCACGCAGTCGGCGGTGAAGGACCGCAGGGCGACCTCGAAGCCCTGCGCCTGGACCGAGTTCAGGCTGAACCCGGATTCATCGGGGTTGACCGCGCCGTCCAGCACCAGGGCCCGCACGTGCGACGGGAACAGCTGCGCATACCAGGCGCCGAGATAGGTGCCATACGACTTGCCGAGATACGTCAGCTTGGCGTCGCCGAGCGCGGCGCGCAGCACATCCATGTCGCGGGCCGCGTTGCGCGTGCCCACGTAGGGCAGCAGCGCGCCCGAGTGCTGCTCACATCCGCGGACGAACAGCTTGGACTGGGCCACGACCTCGGCGAGCTGGGCCTTGCTGGCCGGGTTGTCGCTGGTGGCGAAGTACTTGTCAAGTTGCGGCCCGGTCAGGCAGTGGACGGCCGGCACGCTGCCGCCGACCCCGCGCGGGTCGAATCCGACCACGTCGAATCGGGCGCGCACCGCGGCCGACACCACCTTGCGGGCCTGGAGTGCGTAACTGACCCCTGATCCGCCGGGGCCGCCCGGGTTGATCACCAGCGACCCGATCCGGCGCGCTGGGTCGCTCGCTGGGAGCTTGATCACTGGCAGCGAGAACCGCCGCCAGGCGGGCCGCCGGTAGTCGAATGGCACCACCAGCCGCGCGCACTGGAACCCGTTATTGCAGGAGCGCCAGTTGAGTTTCTGCGCGTCGTAACCGGCAATCGTGGTCGGTGCCTGGCCGGTCGGGCCGCCCCCGCCGGCCGGGCTGGCTGCAGCGGCAGTACCGCCAGCCACCGCCGTAGGCGTCCCGCCAGCGGGCGCGCCGCCCCCCGTCCCGCCGGAGCACGCGGCAACGAGCAGAGCGGCCCCTATCGCGATCGCTGGCACCGCGGCCAGCGGGCGTCTCACCCGGCCTCGCCCGGCGCTGCCCCGCCCGCTTCGCCTGCCAGCCCGCCCTCGGCGCCGCTGCCACCATGGCCCGCCCCGCCGGCGGTCACGGATTCGTCGCCGTATTTCGCCTCGTACGCCTGCCGGGACCCGCAAACGCTCGCCCGGGTGCAGGCGCATTTGCGCCCGTCTGCCGTCAGCTTCACCACGACCTTGTCTCCCGGCACGTTGTGCCCGGTGACGACCCCCGGCCCTTCCGGGGTCTCCACTGCCTCGCCAAGCTTAGGCGCCTTCTCCTGGAATTCTTGGTACAACGGGTGCTCGTACTTCAGGCAGCACATGAGCCGCCCGCACGCCCCGGCGATCCGCATCGGGTTGACGGGCAGGTCCTGGTCCTTGGCCATCCGGACGGAGACCGGCTCGAAGTCCTTGAGGAAGGTGGCGCAGCACAGGTCGCGCCCGCACGGCCCGATTCCACCCTGCAGCCGGGCCTCATCGCGCGGGCCGATCTGCCGCAACTCGACCCGGCCGCCGAGGCGGCCGGCCACGTCGCGCACGAGGGCGCGGAAATCGACCCGGTGCGGCGCACTGAAGTACACGGTGAAAACCGGCGGCTCGTCGACGTAGTCGACGCCGATCACCTTCATCGGCAGCCCGTGGTCACGGATCAGCCGCCGCGCGGTGACCCGCGCCTGGGCCCGTTTCGCCCGGTTGTTCTCGTCGCGGCTCAGGTGCTCGTCGGCGGCGATGCCCTCGCACACCGGCAGGCCGGCCACGTCATCGTCTACCCACTGCGGTGCCCACACGCATTCGGCCACTTCCGGCCCGCTGTCGGTGGGCACGAGCACCTTGGTTCCCACGGTGGGCGAATAGGGCCCGGGGTCGAGGTAATAGAGCCGCCCGAACCTCTCGAAACTGACGGCCATCATCATGCCCACCGCTCCAGAGTACGGCGCGACCCGCGAGCCGCCCAGCCCACGTCCGGCCGTGATCCGGTCCACCGAGGTCAGCAGGCTGCCAGGGCGAGGGTCAGCGCGCAGCAGATTCGCTGGGTCAGCGGGCCGCCAGGGCCAGGGTCATCTCCTCCACCGCCAGCAGCGGCGCGACGTTGAGCTCCAGCCGCTCCCGGCAGGCCATGACGGCCTCGATCCTGCGCAACGTAACCTCCGGCGCCGACGAGCCTGCCAGCCGGTGCACGTCGCGCTCGTGGCCGGCGCTGGCCAGCTCGACCCGCGCGCCCAGCTGGACCGCCAGCACATCCCGGTAGAACGCGGCCAGGTCGAGCAGGGCCCGGTCGAGCGCGTCCCGCTTGAGCCGGGTGGCGCGGGACTTCTGCCGGTCCTCCAGGTCCCGCATGGCACCGGCCGAGCTGCGGATGGCCTTGGCCACCCCCTTGCCGGTCGACCCTTCGCCGAAGGCCCGGCGCAGCGCCTCCCGTTCGGGCGTATCCAGCTCCTCGGTGATCGCGGCCGCCTCCGTTTCGGCCGCCTTTACGAGCGCGGCGGCCGCGGCGAAAGCTGGCCCGGGCCCGGTCAGACGGCCGGGGACCGCCAGCACCTGGTCGCGTCGCCGGGCGGCCTCCGGATCGGTGGCCAGCCGGCGGGCGCGCCCGATGTGCCCCTGCGCGGCGCGAGCGGCGGCCAGCGCCCGCTGCGGCTCCACCCCGTCCCCGGCGATCACCTGGGCGACCGCCGACGGCGGCGGGGTGCGCAAAGTGACCAGCCGGCACCGGGACCGGATCGTGGTCACGAGTTCCTCCGCTGACGGCGCGCACAGCAGCCAGACCGTGCGCGGCGCGGGCTCCTCGATCGCCTTGAGCAGGGCGTTGGCCGCCTGCTCGGTGGCCCGGTCGGCGTCCTCGAACAGCACCACCTGCCACCGGCCGCCGGACGGCGCCCCGGCCGCTCGCAGCACCAGGTCGCGGGTGCGCCGCACCCCGTAGGAAAGCCCGTCCGGCCGCACCAGCAGCAGGTCGGCGTGGGTGCCGGCGCGCACCTGATGGCAGGACGCGCACCGCCCGCATCCCCCGTAGGGGCACAGCAGCGCGGCCGCGAACGCGCGGGCCGCCACCGACCGCCCCGAGCCTGGCGGGCCGGTGAACAGCCAGGCGTGGGTCATCCCCGTGACGTGCTCACCGCGCAGCACCGCCGCGGCGGCATCGGCCGCGCGGCGCAGTTCCGCGACTACCTCGTCCTGGCCGACCACGGCGGCGAACACGCCGTTGTCAGGCGCCCCGCCGTCAAGACCCCCGCCTCCAGCGACCCCGCCGCCGGAAACTCCGCCGGGAGGCGCACCGCCGTTAAGCATCCGGCCGCCGTTCATTCGAGGATGGCCGGGATGCTGCCGGTGTTGTCCTCGGTGGCGGCCGGTACCGGATCGGGCAGCATGTCGCGGATCCGGTCCTGGATCTCCCGGCTGAGCTCGTCCGGCGGGCGGGCGGCGTCGAGCACCAGGTACCGGTCGGGCTCCTGTTTGGCCTGCGCCAGGAAGCCGTCCCTGACCCGCTGATGGAAATCGGCGGGCTCGGCCTCCAGCCGGTCCGCCGATGGCGCGCGGCGGCCCAGTCCCTCCAGAGGAGGGAGGTCGAGCAGGACGGTCAGATCGGGCCGCAGGCCGCCGGTCGCCCACTGGTTCAGCCCGGCGACGTCGCCGACCGGCTGGTTCCGCCCCCGTCCCTGATAGGCGATCGACGAGTCGACAAAACGATCGGTGACCACGACCGCCCCACGCTCCAGCGCGGGCGTGATCACCAAGTCGACGTGCTCGGCCCGGTCGGCCGCGTACATGAGCGTCTCCGCCCGCGGGGACAGCCCGGTGTGCGCGGTGTCGAGCAACAGCGCGCGCAGCCGCATGCCCACCTTGGTCGCCCCCGGCTCATGGGTGGCGACGACGTCAAACCCCTGCTCGCGCAGCCAGATCGCAAGCAGCCGCGTCTGGGTGGTCTTGCCCGAGCCCTCGCCACCCTCGAAGGCGATCAGCAGCCCGCGGTGACCGGCGACGCCCCGGTGACCGGCCGCGCCGGGATGGCTCGCGGCCTCGCGGTGCCTCGCGGCCTCGCGGTGCCTCGCGGCCTCCTGCGCCTGGCCGTTGGGATGCACGGGCACCGGCGCGAAGGGCCTGCCGCGCACCGCCGATGCCAGGTCGTCCCGAAGCGGCACACCCTGCCGGTCGTCCATCTGCCGGTAGGAGACCACCCCCAGCCACACGGCGACCACCGCGGCCAGGAGCAGCACGAGGTTGTAGCCGACGGCGGCATAGTCCACGTTGCCGACGCGCAGCGTGCCCGCCCCCGTCACGGTGCGCACCAGGGCCGTGAACCCGCCCGCCAGGAAGGGCGCGATCGCGATCACCGCGAACAGGATGACCCGGATGCCGGACTGCAGGAACGCGAACGTCCGCCCCCGTGTGTCGTCGTCCACCTCCCAGCCGACGATGGTGTAGCCGGTCACGTACGCGATGCCCGCGAGGGCGCCCAGCAGAATCACCAGCAGGACGACCACGACCAGGCTCGGGATCAGCCCGATGAGCACGAGTGGGACCCCGGCCCCGGCAATGGACAGGCCGAACAGGCGGCGCCGGCTGAAGCCCCGGAGTATGCGCAGCCCCAGGAACATGCCGGCCGCCAGCCCGCCGAAGACCGCAGCGAAGACGATCCCCCAGCCGGCGCTGCCGCCTTCGAGCGTGTTCTGGATGTACGACGGGCCCAGGCCGACCACCACGCCGCCGGCCGCAAAGGCGCCGACCATGCCGATGACGATCCCGCGGACCACCTTGGTCTGGCCGATGAACCGCCAGCCGTCCCAGATGGCCCTGGCCACCGAAGGCGCCGAGATGTGCTCGCTCACGTGCCGCTTGGCGATCTCCCGCAGCAGGTAGATGGTGATCGCGGAGACGACGAAGGTGGCCGCGTTGAAGTAGAGCGCCAGCTTGACCTGGCCCTGGTGGGTGGAGAAGTACGGAGAGACCGACCCGAGCGACCGGCTGACCAGGGCGAGCAGGCCGAAGAACAGGCCCGCGATCGGGGCGGGGCCGAAGGTGCCCAGCAGGCTGAGCTGGTTGGCCTGCTCCAGCTTGTCCGCGGGCACCAGGTTCGGCACCGAGGCGTCCTTGGCCGGCGTCCAGAACAGCGAGGCGCACGACGCCAGAAACTGCACCGTGTACATCCAGGTGAGCTCGTTCGCGAAGCCGAGCGAGAGGTTGAGCACCAGCGACAGGTAGAGGGCGGCGCGGAGAACGTCGCCGACGATCATGTTCAGCCGCCGGTCCAGCCGGTCCGCGACCGCGCCCGCCAGCGGCCCGAGCAGCAGCGCGGGCAGCAGGGACGTCAGCCAGACGCCGCCGACGGCCGCGCCCCGCGCGACGGCACCCTGGCCGGCCAGATCCGAGGCCAGGGTCGACAGCGCGACGAGGCTGAGCCAGTCCCCCAGGCTCGACAGCGAGGTCGCGACCCACAGCCGGCGGAACGGCCGGATCGACAGCACACTGGCGTGCGCGCTGTGGGCGGGGGGCGACCGGAAGTTCACGGCGTTAGGTTATCGATCGCGGACGCGCAGCGCCGCTTTCATCAGCGCGATTGCGCCGCCTGGCAGTCATATCTCCCCCAGCACCAACACGCCGACCACCGATCCCGTCTTCAGCCACCTCCTAAACCGGACAACGCAACAATGGTTCGGATCATTGCCCCGTATGGGGCGGCAATCCGAACCAATGATGGGCCCTCGCGCGCGGGCGCCCACTCAGGTGCCCGCTGAGGCGCCCGCTCAGGCGCCCGCTGGGGCTCGCGCGCGGGGGTGCCCGGGTCAGATCCCGCTAGGGGCGGCTGGGGCTCGAGGTGCCGGTGCGGCGGGCACCGCCGCCGGTGCGCCGCGTTCCGGCGGAGCGCCCGGCCCCGGTCCGCGCCCCGCTGGCCGCCCGGCGGCGGGGCTTGGCCGGGCCAGCGGCGCGGCGCTCCGCGAGCAGCTCCACCGCGCGCTGCAGGGTGACGGTCTCCACGCTGTCGCTCTTGCGGAGCGAGGCGTTGGTCTCGCCGTCGGTGACGTAGGGGCCGAACCTGCCGTCCTTGAGCACGATCGCCCGGTTGCTGGATGGGTCCTCGCCCAGCTCGCGCAATGGCGGCGCGGCCACCCGGCCGCGGCCCCGGGTCTTCGGCTGCGCGAACATCTCCTTGGCCTCGGCCAGGCTGAGGCTGAACAGCTGGTCCTCGCTGTCCAGCGAGCGGCTGTCGCTGCCCTTCTTGACGTAGGGACCGTACCGGCCGTTCTGCACCGTGACCGTCTCGCCGTCCAGCTCGCCGATCGTCCGCGGCAGCGTGAGCAGCCGCAATGCGTCGTCAAGCGTCACCGTGTCCAGGGACATCGAGTCGAGCAGCGAGGACGTACGCGGCTTGGCGGTGTCACCGTCGGGCAGCAGCTCGGTCACATACGGGCCGAACCGGCCGCTCCTGGCGACGATCCGGTGCCCGGTGGCCGGGTCGGTGCCGAGCGGGATGTCGCCGCTGGGCTGGGCGAACAGTTCGGCCGCGCGCTCGGGGGTCAGCTCGTCGGGCGCGGTCCCCTCGGGCACGTTCACCCGCTCGCCGTCCCGCTCCAGGTAGGGACCGTAGCGGCCGACCCGCACGACGATGTCGGTGCCGACCAGCGGGAACGAGCTCACGTCCCGGGCATCGATGTCGCCAAGGTCGGTGACCAGTTCCTTCAGGCCCTCCTCGTGATGCGCCGGGTCGCCGTCGGTGCCGAAGTAGAAGCGCTGCAGCCATGGGATGCGCGCCGCCTCGCCGCGGGCGATCTCGTCCAGCGCGTCCTCCATCCGGGCGGTGAAGTCGTAGTCGACCAAGTGGGCGAAGTGGCGCTCCAGCAGGGTGACGACGGCGAACGCGAGGAAAGAGGGGACCAGCGCGGTGCCCTTCTTGAACACGTAACCGCGGTCCAGGATCGTGCCGATGATCGACGCATAGGTGGAGGGCCGCCCGATCTCCCGGTCCTCCAGCTCCTTGACCAGGCTCGCCTCGGTGTAGCGGGCCGGCGGGCGGGTGGCGTGCTCGGCCGGCTCCAGCTCGCCGCGCAGCGGGTCACCCTCCGCCAGCGGCGGCAGGCGGCGCTCGCGGTCGTCGCGCTCGGCGTCGTCCTCGACGTCCTCCACGTAGGCCTTGAGGAACCCGTGGAAGGAGATGATCTTGCCGGAGGCCCCGAACTCGGCCTCCTCGCCCGCCGACGAGCGGCCGCTGACCCGGACCGAGACCGACTCCCCGACGGCGTCCTTCATCTGGGAGGCGACGGTGCGCTTCCAGATCAGCTCGTACAGCCGCAGCTCGTCGCCGGACAGCCCGGCCCGCGCCGCCGCCGTCGGGGTGCGGAAACGGTCACCCGCCGGGCGGATCGCCTCGTGCGCCTCCTGGGCGTTCTTCACCTTGCTGGTGTAGACACGCGGCGCGTCCGGCACGTACTCCGCCCCGTAGAGCTCACGGGCCTGGGTCCGGGCGGCGTTGATCGCCGTCTGGGACAGCGTGATCGAGTCGGTCCGCATATAGGTGATGTGGCCGTTCTCGTACAGCCGCTGCGCGATCGACATCGTGTACTTGGCCGAGAAGCCGAGCTTGCGGGACGCCTCCTGCTGCAGCGTGGTGGTGCGGAACGGCGCGTAGGGAGAGCGCCGGTACGGCTTGCGCTCGACCGATTTGACGCTAAACGGAACTCCGGTCAGGCGGCTCGCTAGTTCGCCGGCGTCCAGCCGGTGAACAACCCCGGGCGGTATCCGGCCGGCCTGGGCGTCCGCGTCACTGGCCCGGCCGGACAGGTACAGCAGGTCGGCGTTGCGCAGCTCACCGGTGGCGGCGAAGTCGCGGCCCTGCGCCACGCGGCGCCCGTCCACGGCCACCAGCCTTGCCGGGAAGGACGCGCCACCGTCCGTTGCCGCGGCGTCGCCGTTGACCTTGGTGAAGACCGCCTCGAGGTCCCAGTACGCCGCCGGGCGGAACGCGATCCGCTCGCGCTCCCGGGCGACGATCAGCCGGGTGGCGACCGACTGGACGCGGCCGGCCGACAGCCGCGGCATGACCTTCTTCCACAGCACCGGCGAGACCTCGTAGCCGTACAGCCGGTCGAGCACCCGCCGCGTCTGGTAGGCGTCGACGAGCCCACGGTCGATGTCGCGGGGGTTGGCCACCGCATGTGCGATCGCCTGCGGGGTGATCTCGTGGAAGACCATCCGGTGGGTGGGGACCTTGGGCTTGAGCTCTTCCATCAGATGCCAGGCGATCGCCTCGCCCTCACGGTCCTCATCCGTGGCCAGCAGCAGTTCGTCGGCGTCGGCCAGCAGGTGCTTGAGCTTGCTCACCTGCGGCTTCTTGTCGGCGGGCACCACGTAGAGCGCCTCGAAGCCCTTGTCCACGTTCACGCCGAGCCGGGCCCAGGGCTCCTTGCGGTACCTGGCGGGTATCTCCGCCGCCTTGTCGGGCATGTCGCGGATGTGACCGATGCTCGACTCGACCACGTACCCCTTGCCCAGGTATCCCGCGATCGTGCGCGCCTTGGCCGGTGACTCGACGATGACAAGTCGGCGCGCGCCATTGCCGTCGGCGGCACCCTGCCTGCCGACCGCGCCCCTTGCTGCGCTACCCGTCCTTGCTGGCACGCTCTTCACCTCTAGCCCGGTACCCTTCACCGGTTCTCGCCAAGCTCATCGGCTCCCGCTGGTCCAACTCCCGCCCCGGCCCCGGATGTTCCCGGCGGCCGGGGTAAGGCCCGCTCGCGGGCGGGCCCGAATTTCGCCGGACCGATTGATCCGCCCCGTCCCCGGCGCACAATATAACTTGATGGCCGAGTATTCCTACCTCGTGCTCTACCTGCCGCGAGGGATGTCACGCGATGCCGCCCGGCGCATCCTGACAGATCACGCAGAGTACGGGGACTGGGAACTCGCCAGGCTCCGGCTGAATGCGGACGGGAGCAGGAAGGCGACCCTGCGCCGACAGGTCATACGTGGTGTCCGGACACGTTATGACCCTGCCAGGCGTGTGAGCATACCGGGGCCGGTGACCAAGTCAAGGCCCTGACCGCCGAAACGCGCCGGAGCAGCGCCGACCGCGGCTGCCGTCAGCAGCGGTCCAGGAAACGATCCAGCACCCGCACGCCGAACTGAAGCGCGTCGACCGGCACCCGTTCGTCCACGCCGTGGAACATCCCGAAGAAGTCGGCATCGGCTGGCAGGCGCAGCGGCGCGAAACCGAAGCAGCGGATGCCCAGCCGGCTGAACGACTTCGCGTCGGTCCCGCCAGACATGCAGTAGGGAACGGCCCTGCCCTCCGGGTCCTCGGCCAGCAGGGCGGCCGTCATTGCTGCGCACAGGTCGCCGTCGAAGGTCGTCTCCAGGGCGATGTCGGTGTTGATGTACTCGCGCTGGACCCCCGGGCCGAGCAGGCTGTCCAGCTCGCCGAGGAATTCCTCCTCGTATCCCGGGAGGAACCTGCCATCCACGCTGGCGGCCGCCGTCTGGGGCACGACGTTCACCTTGTAGCCCCCGTCAAGCATCGTGGGGTTGGCGGTGTTGGTGAGGGTCGCCCCCACCATCCGGGCCAGCGGCCCGAGCTTGGTCAGCACCTCCCGTGCGGTGTCCGGGCTCAGCTCAAGGCCCAGCGCCTCGGAGGCGGCCTCAAGGAATGCCTGCGCCGAGGGCGTGAACCGGGTGGGCCACTCGTGGCGCCCGATCCGGGCCACCGTATCGGCGAGTTCGGTGACCGCGTTGTCGTTCTGCAGCAGCGAGCCGTGCCCGGCGGTCCCGCGCGCGGTCAGCCGCAACCAGGCCATGCCCTTTTCCGCGGTCTGCACCAGGTACAGGCGCTGGCCGCCGACGGTCGCGCTGAACCCGCCGACCTCTCCGATCGCCTCGGTGACCCCCTCGAACAGGTCCGGGTGGTTGTGCACCAGCCACCGCCCGCCGTAGCTGCCGCCGGCCTCCTCGTCGGCCAGGAAGGCGATCACCACGTCGCGCGGCGGGCGGCGGCCCTCCCGCATCCGCTGCCTGACCACCGCGAGCATCATGGCGTCCATGTCCTTCATGTCCACCGCGCCCCGGCCCCAGATCGTTCCGTCGACGATCTCTCCGGAGAACGGGTGCACCGCCCAGTCCGCGGCGTCGGCAGGGACGACGTCCAGGTGGCCGTGGATGAGCAGGGCCGGCCGGGACGGGTCCTCCCCGGCGATCCGGGTCACCACGCTCGCCCGGCCCCAGTGGGACTCCAGCAGCGCCGGCTCCAGGCCGACGTCGCTGAGCAGGGCGGCGACCTGCTCGGCCGCGGGCCGCTCGCCGGGCCCGGAGTTGTCCCCGTAGTTGCTGGTGTCGATCCTGATCAGGTCGCTGCACAGGGTGGCGACCTCGTCTTCGGCGGTCAGGGCCGCGCTCGCTGGGTGCTCGGTCACCTGCCCATCGTCGCACCTGCCGCCCGATCTGGCCCGGCGGACCATGTCGGCGGGGTACGCCGGGCCGCCGTTGCTGGCGGCGATCGTGCTGAGGGAACTGGCCGTGCTGGATGGGCTGGCTGAGCCGATCGTGCCGACCGAACTGGCTGAGCCGATCGTGCCTGTGGAGCTGGCCGCCGCTGAGCAGGCAGGGAGGCTCTCGGCCCTTCGCCGCGGGCGGCCGGATTTGCTATCGTGATGCGGCCGGCACGGGTTCTGCCGTGCTCCGGCGCACGTCCGGGTGGCGGAATTGGCAGACGCGCTAGCTTGAGGTGCTAGTGCCCGTTAAGGGCATGGGGGTTCAAGTCCCCCCTCGGACACAGATGATCATGGTTTGACCAGGGCCTTTGTCATTTTGACGATCATGG
>DAITAE010000582.1:0-3179 GCA_036824445.1 Streptosporangiaceae bacterium
CCCGACGACGCGCCGGAGCGCCTGGCCCACCTGGCCGCCATCGAGGCGTGCCACAGCGTGGCCGGGGACGAGAGCTACATACTCAAGGTGCGGGTCGCCTCGCCGGTCGGCCTGGAGAACCTGCTGCAGGAGATCCGCGCGCTCGCGAACGTCTCCACCCGGACCACGATCGTGCTCAGTACTCCGTACGAGAATCGTCCGCCGGATCTGTGAGCACCCCGTTGAGCATGAGCGACAGCAGGCGCTCGGCCTGGTCGGCGTCGGCAGCGCGTTCGGCCGCTACCGCCACGGCGTGGGAGAGGCGGAGCAGGTCGACCGGCTGGACGTCGGGCCTGACCGCGCCCGCCTGCTGAGCGCGGGTCAGCAAGGCGGTCGCCGCCGCCCGCAGGTCGTCGCGGGCGGACGAGAACACCGGCGCGTCCTTCCCGCCGTAGTCGGCCGCCAGGGCAGAGGTCAGGGTGTGCTTGGTGGCGCCGAACTCCACCAGGTCGCGCATCCAGGCCGCCAGCGCCGCGCCGGGTGAGGCCGAGGCGAGCAGCTCGTCGGCACGCCGGCAGAGCGCCGCCACCTGGTCGGTGTAGACGGCCTCGAGCAACGCCGCCCGGCCGGGGAAGTGGCGGTACAGCGTGCCGATCCCGACCCCGGCCCGGCGCGCGATTTCCTCCAGCGAGGTGTCGTCGGCTCCGCGCTCCGTGAACGCCTGCAGGGCGGCGGCCACCAGCAGCTCACGGTTCCGGCGCGCATCGGCCCGCATCGGGCCGGGCGCCGGCACTCCTACCGCGCTCATCACAACCAACTTCACCTGAATCTGCTCGGAGCGGAGGCATCCCGGTTGCTAAACGGAGGAACCCTCCGTATAGTTAGCGGAGGTTGTCTCCGTTTCATTCCACTGTACACATAGAGGGGCCCTGCGTGTCCGTCTCGTCGGCATCATCCGCGACCATACGCCCGCAGGTGGCCTGGCAGCGCCGCCGTCCCGTCGCCGCCCTCGCCCTCGTCCTGTGTGCGCAGCTGATGGTGATCCTCGACATGACCATCGTCAACGTCGCGCTGCCCAGCATCGAGCGGGGGCTGCATTTCTCGGCCACCAGCCTGTCCTGGGTGCTCAACGCCTACGCCCTGGCCTTCGGCGGCCTGCTGCTGCTCGGCGGGCGGGCCGGTGACATCCTCGGCCGGCGCCGGGTCTTCCTCACCGGCATCGCCGTGTTCACGCTGTCGTCACTCGCCGCCGGCCTGGCGTCCTCGCCCGCCTGGCTGATCGGGGCCCGCGCGCTGCAGGGCGTGGGCGGCGCGATCGCCTCGCCCGCCGCGCTCGCGCTGGTGGTGTCGGCCTTTCCCGAGGGAGTGAGCCGGAACAAGGCGATGGGCCTGTACGCCGCGATCGCCAGCGGCGGCGCCTCACTCGGCCTGGTGCTCGGCGGGGCCATCACCCAGTGGGAGTCCTGGCGCTGGGCGTTCTTCATCAACGTGCCGGTCGGGATCATCGTCGCGGCCTGTGCCCCGTTCTTCCTGGCCGAGACGCCGCGCCAGCCCGGGCACTTCGATCTGGCCGGCGCGCTCACGTCGGTCACCGGGATGGCGGCGCTCGTGTACGCCTTCATCCGGGCCGCTGCCGCCGGCTGGTCGGACCCGGCGACGCTGGCCGCGCTTGCCCTGGCCGGTGTCGGGCTGACCGCGTTCGTCCTCACCGAGGCGCGCGCCACGCAGCCGGTCACGCCGCTGCGGCTGTTCGCCGACGGCCAGCGCTCGGCTTCCTATGCGTCGCGGCTGCTCCTGGTCGGCGGGATGTTCGGGATGTTCTACTTCGCCACGCAGTTCCTGCAGGTGGTTCTCGGTTTCAGCCCGCTGCGCGCGGGCCTCGCGTTCCTGCCCTTGACGATCCTCATCTTCGGCGTGTCCCGGCTTGCCGCCCGGCTGCTCGGGCGGTTCCCGCCGGTGCCGCTGGCGGTGGCCGGGATCGTACCGGTGATCGCGGGGATGGCGTGGCTGTCGCGGATCTCGCCCGGTACCTCCTACCTGCCGGGGGTGGTGGGCCCGATGATCTTGTTCGGCACGGGGATCGGACTGGCGTTCGTGCCGCTGACCACGACCGCGCTGGCCGGGGTCCGGCCGGAGGACTCCGGCGCCGCCTCCAGCATGGTGAACGTCACGCAGCAGGTCGGCGGGGCGCTCGGGCTTGCGGTCCTGGTGACCGTGTTCGGCGCCGCCAGCCGGGGCGCGGCCCCGCCGGGGCTGGCGAGCGGGCATGAGGTTCTCGTGCACGGGATGGCGAGCGCGTTCGCGGTCGCCACGCTCTTCGACGTCGGTGCGCTCCTGGTGATGGCCATCGCCGCCGTGGTCGCGCGCCAAGCCCGCCGTGGCCGGGAGCTGCCGCTGCCGAGCCGGGCCGCGCGCTAGCCGGACACCTCGATGCGGGCGCACTCGCTGTAGGCGATACGCCCGAAGTACATCACCTTGGCAAGCGCCCACCAGTGTGCGCCCGGCCGGGCGCCAGCGGGCGGCCGCACCGGGTAACACAGCGTCACCGCCTCCCCGGGCGGGACGGCGAAGCCGCGCGTCCACGGGCCGAGCGCGGTCCAGGTGCCCCACGGCGAGATCATCTGGCACTCGCCCCGGATCGGGGCCGCCGTCCGGTTGGCCACCTCGACCCCGAGTTCGCCCGGTCGGTCGGCGGCGACGCGCAGGGTAGCGGGCAGCAGGCGCAGCCCGATCTCGTCCGCGGCCGCCCGCTCGTCGGCTTCGAGCAGCGGGAGCAGCTGGTCAAGCGGGAGGCCGAGCGGGGGAGCGGGGGGCTCGCCCACGGTGACCAGCGCGGCGTCCTCCAGGTCCTGGCCGAGGTCGTCCCGGATCCGCGCGGCGACGTAGTAGCGCCCGGGCGGGGCGCCGGGCAGAGCCCGTGCCGTCAGGTCCCAGCAGGCGAAACCGCCGCCGCCGAGGTCGTAGCGCAGCGGCGCGGCCGGCCCGGCCACCGCCAGGCCGGGCGGGACGTCGATGGCCACCAGCCCGCTGGCAGGCTCGGGGCCGGCGGCGACGGTGAGCCGCAGCGAGGCGCCGCCCGCGGTGGTCGGCGCCTGGTCCTCGTCGGCGGCGAGCGCAACCCGGCCGGGGGACAGGTGCACCGCGACCGGCATGTTCCCGGCCGGCGCCGGGCCCTTGCCGTGCAGCCAGTACCGGGAGAA
>DAITAE010000583.1:0-3162 GCA_036824445.1 Streptosporangiaceae bacterium
ACCAGCTCGCCCTCGCCCTCGGGCAGGTCGAACGGCAGCCGGTTGGTCTCACCGACCATCGTGATCAGGTAGATGACGAACGACGGGAGCAGCAGCACCGCGAACCATGAGGGCCAGTGCAAGATGACGCCGAACAGGTGGAACGGCGCGCCATGGGCCTGGGCGGTGACGATCTGGGTGGTGGTCAGCGACCCGGCGTACAGGAACACCGCCACGAAGGACAGCGCCATCGCGATCTCGTAGCTGATCACCTGGGCCGAGGAGCGCAGGCCACCCAGGAGCGAGTAGGGCGATGCGGACGACCAGCCGGCCAGCACGATCCCGTACACACCAATCGAGCTCATGGCCAGCACCAGCAGCACCCCAACCGGCAGGTCCGTGAGCTGCAGCGGGGTCCGCACACCGAAGATCGACACCTCGGGCCCGAACGGGATGATGGCGATGCTGATGAACGCCGGGATCACTGCGATGGCGGGCGCCAGCCAGAACAGCAGCTTGTCCACGTTTCGCGGGACGATGTCCTCCTTCAGCGGCAGCTTCAGGCCGTCCATGAGCGACTGGAGCAGGCCGAACGGCCCGGCCCGGTTCGGGCCCGGCCGCTGCTGCATCCGGCCGATCAGGCGGCGCTCGGCCCAGATCGCGAACAAGGTCGTGACCATCAGGAACGCGAAAATGACCACGACCTTCAGCACGATCATCCACCACGGCTGGCCGTAGAAGCTGGCCAGCGTCGGGTCGGGCGGGGCCGTGCCCGTCACGACGGCCAGATCGCTCATCATGCGCTCCTCAGGGTCACCAGGGTGCCGTGCCCGGCCGCCAGCTGGCGCCGGACCTCGCAGCCGGGCGAGTGGGCCGGCAACCACACCACCCGGTCGGGCATAGCCGTGACCCGCACGTCGGCGGTGATCGCCCCGGCGGCCGTGGACACCGTGACCTTACCGCCGTTCGCCGTGCCGGCCTCGGCCGCGGTCGCCGAGGACATCCGCGCCACCACCGGGCGCGCCGTGCCCGCGAGGAACGGCTCACCGTCGCTCATCCGGCCGGTGTCGAGCAGCTGATGCCACGTGGCCAGCACCGCCTGCCCGGGCCGGGGGTCCGGGGGCGCCTGCGCCGGCTGGGAGGGCGTGGGCGCCCGCGTTCCCCGCCAGCCGCCAAGGCCGGCCAGCTCCCGGCGGGCCGCGGTGGCATCGGGCAGGCCGAGATGCACGTCCATCTCGTCGGCGATCCGCCCCAGCACCTGCAGATCCGATTCCACTCCGGGCACCTGGAACACGGCATCGAAGGTCCCCTGGCGGCCCTCCCAGTTCACAAAGGTGCCGGCCTTCTCCACGACCGCCGCCACCGGCAGCACCACATCCGCACGATCGGTGATCGCGCTCGCGCGTATCTCCAGGCTGACCACGAACGGGACGGCCGCCAGCGCGCCGAGCGCCGCCTGCTCGTCGGGCAAGTCGCCCGGGTCGACCCCCGCGATCAGGAGGGCGTCCAGGTTCCCGGCGGTGGCGGCGGCCAGGATCTGGCCGGCGTCCCGGGCCGGCCCGTCTGGCAGCGAGCCCACCCCCCAGGCCCGCGCGACCTCGGCTCGCGCCTCCGGGTCCGAAACCGGCCGCCCGAGCGGGAGCAGGCCGGGGAGGGCGCCGGCGTCGATGGCGCCGCGCTCCCCCGCCCGGCGCGGCACCCACGCCAGCTTCGCGCCGGTCGCCTCGGCCAGGGCGGCGACGGCGGACAGCGCGCCCGGCACCTCGGCCAGCCGCTCGCCCGCCATGATCACCGCGCCGTCGGCGTCCAGCGCACGCATGGCGGCGGTCTCGGCCCCGTTCAGATCCTTACCGCCGGCCAGCCGGGTGAGTGCGGCGGCCTCGGCGCCGGCCACGGTGGGCAGGAGCACCCCCGACATCTTCGCCAGCCCCGGGCTGGTGAACGGCGCGAGCGAGTAGGTGGCGATCCCGCCCCCGCGGGCCGCCTTGCGCAGCCGGAGGAAGATAATGGGCGACTCGTCCTCGGGCTCGAATCCGGCGAGGAGCACGGCGGGCGCCCGCTCCAGGTCGGCGTAGCTGACCTCGGCGTCCCGCCCGGCCACGGCGGCGGCCAGGAACTGCGCCTCCTCGGGGGAGTGCGGGCGAGCGCGCAGGTCGATGTCGTTGGTTCCCAGGGCGATCCGGGCGAACTTGGCGTAGGCGTAGGCGTCCTCCTGGGTGAGCCGGCCGCCGGTGAGCACGCCGGCCCGGCCGCGCGCCACGGCGAGCCCGGCCGCTGCGGCGCCGAGTGCCTCCGGCCAGGAGGCCGGTGCCAGTACCCCGCCGGCGTCGCGCACCAGCGGCGTGACCAGCCGGTCCGGCTGGGTGGCGTAGGTGAACGCCCAGCGGCCCTTGTCGCAGTTCCATTCCTCATTGACCTGGGGATCGTTGCCGGCCAGCCGGCGCGTGACCTCCCCCCGGCGGGAGTCGGTGCGCTGACGGCAGCCCGAGGCGCAGTGCTCGCAGATGCTGGGCGTGGAGACCAGGTCGAACGGCCGGCTGCGGAACCGGTAGGCGGCGCCTGTCAGCGCCCCGACGGGGCAGATCTGCACCGTGTTGCCGGAGAAGTAGGAGTTGAACGGCTTGCCGTCGGCGGTGCCGATGAACTGGTCCGGGCCCCGCTCGAAGAACTCGATGAACGGGTCCCCGGCGATCTGTTCTGAGAACCGGGTGCAGCGTGTGCACGAGATGCAGCGCTCCCGGTCGAGCAGGACCTGGGTGGAGATCGCGACGGGCTTGGCGAAGGTGCGCTTGGCGTCGGTGAAACGGGTGTCGCCCTGGCCGTTCGACATCGCCTGGTTCTGCAGGGGGCACTCGCCGCCCTTGTCGCACATCGGGCAGTCGAGCGGATGGTTGATGAGCAGCAGCTCCATCACCCCACGCTGCGCCTTCTCGGCGACCGCGGAGGTCAGCTGGGTGCGCACCGTCATCCCCTCGGTGCACGTGGTGGTGCATGAGGCGAGCGGCTTGACCTGCCCTGCCACCTCGACCAGGCACTGCCGGCACGCCCCGGCGGGCTCCAGCAGCGGGTGATCGCAGAACCGGGGGATCTGGAGCCCGAGCAGCTCGGCGGCGCGAATGACCAGCGTCCCCTTGGGGACGGTGATCTCGAACCCGTCGATGGTGACGGTGACCCCGTCGGTCA
>DAITAE010000584.1:0-3151 GCA_036824445.1 Streptosporangiaceae bacterium
CGCGGGCAGGGAGCCGTCCAGCAGCCGCACGACCAGGTAAGCGGCGAGCGGAACCAGGAAGACGAGCGACAGGTTGGGGTGCCCCTGCCCGAACTCGTCGATCAGGTAAGGCGAGAAGCCGAAGAAAAAGCCACCGGACAGGGCAGGCAGAAACGACCCCACCAGGTGCCGGCAGAGCAGGTAGGCGGTCCAGGCGGCCAGCGCCGGGGCGGCCAGCTCGGCCACGTTGAAGGAGAAGAACGGCCCGAACGCCGCCGTGACCGGCGACATGGCAAGGGCGGGGGCCGGCACCGAGGTGACCCAGCCGAGATTGATTCCCCCGGGCGCCCACGCCGCTGTCGTGTAGAAGGGATCGATGTGGTGGCTGATCGCGTAAGGCCACCACCGGAACATCCAGACGAAGATCGAGCCGTCCTGCGTGCTCGCCGAGAGGAACGAGGTGCTCATCCGGCCCAGGACCCACGGACCGAACATGGCCAGGCTCAGGCCGGCGTAGAGCAGCAGGGGAACCAGATGTAGCGAGCGGCGCCGCGGGGCGGGCGGCGGGCCAGACGGCGCGATGCGGGGATTGTGGGTCCTGCCTGTCGTCTGTGTCTGCTCGCCCACCCGCGCCTTCCTTATCCGGGGGTATGCGCTTGCCGCAGGTCACCGGCGTCAGCAGCGAAGGCATGGGAGCGGCGGACCCCCATCGCCGATGATCTTAGTCTTTCGCCGGACCCCCGAATATGGGGCCGGCACATCGTTTCCCAGGAACCTACTAGCTCATTACATTCGCAGCCCGGGCCGTTATCCACGGCGCCCTTGACGCGGCTCAGACGAGCAGGCAGGCGGCCTGGTGTGCGGGACTCGTGGCGGCAGCCGGCAGCCGCAGCTGCGGGTCCTCCACCTGGCAGCGCTCCACCGCGACCGGGCACCGGGGATGGAACCGGCAGCCCGAGGGGACCTCGATCGGGTTCGGGGTCTCGCCCTTGAGGATCTGCGGCGCGGCCCGCTCGCGGGGATCACGCTTGGGCACCACCGAAAGGAGCGCCTTCGTATACGGGTGCTGCGGGTTGCGCACCACGTCGCTGGCCGGGCCGTGCTCGACGATGCGCCCCAGGTACATCACCGCGATCCGGTCGGCGAAGCGCGCCGCCGTGGAGAGGTCGTGGGTGATCATGAGAATGCCCATGTCACCGTCCCGGCGCAGCGTGTCGAGCAGGGTCAGCACTCCGGCCCGGACCGACACGTCCAACATCGACACCGGCTCGTCGGCGAGCAGCAGGTCAGGTCCGAGAACCAACGCGGCGGCGATCGCGACCCGTTGCCGCTGGCCGCCGGACAGCTCGTGCGGGAACCGATCCAGGTACACCCGGGCCGGGGCGAGCCCGGCCCGCTCCAGCGCCTCCACGGCCAGCTTCTCCCGGTCGGCGCGCGAGCTTCCTATCCCATGCACGAGCATCGGCTCTTCCACCGATTCCCGGACCCGGAACCGCGGATCGAGCGACTCGTAGGGATCCTGGTAGATCATCTGCAGCGTGCGCCGGAGCGGGCGCAGCTGCCGCTCGCCCAGCTTGGCGACGTCGGTGCCGTTCAGCAGGATGCTGCCGCTTGTCGGCTTGACCATGCCCAGGATCGTCTGGGCGGTGGTCGTCTTGCCGCAGCCGGACTCCCCAACCAGGGCCATCATCTCGCCGCGGGCCAGCCGGAAGCTGACCCCGTCCACGGCGTGGACCCACATCTGGGGGGTGCGGGCGACCCGCTCGGTCAGCCCGCGCCGCACCTGGTAGTACGTCTTCAGGTCCGCTACCTCCAGGAGGGGAACCTCCGGGGCGGTCGTGCCCATCGCCCCGGCCGCCGCCGGGCCCGCCTGCCCGTTGCCGCTCATGACGCCTCTACCAGCTCGTTGCGGTGGCAGGCGGCCTGGTGACCGGGCCCCACCAGGCGCAGTTCCGGATGCTCACCGGCGCAGCGTTCCAGCGGCACGTCACAGCGCGCGCGGAACGGGCAGCCAGGGAGCTCACTGTCCAACCGTGGCGGCGTGCCAGGGATGGAGATCACCGCGTCCTGCCCATAGAGATCGGGCGTGGCCGCGAAGAGCAGCCTGGTGTAGGGGTGACGGGGAGCGTGATAGAGCATCTCGGTCGGGCCCGCTTCGACGATCTCGCCCGCGTACATCACCGCCGCCCGCTCGCACACCTGGGCGACGACCGGCAGGTCGTGGGTGACCAGGACGAGGGCGAGCCCGAGGTTACGGGACAGCCCCGTCAGCAGCTCCAGTATCTGGGCCTGCACCATGACGTCGAGCGCGGTCGTCGGCTCGTCCGCGAGCAGGATCTTCGGCTCGCAGGCGAGCGCCATGGCGATCGCGGCCCGCTGCCGCATGCCGCCGGAGAACTCGTGCGGGTATCTCTCACCGGCGGCGGCCGGGATGCCCACCAGCTCCAGCAGCTCGCCGGCCCGCTTGCGGGCGGCGGCGCCCTGCGCGATGTCATGGAAGGCCATCGGCTCGGCGATCTGCCAGCCGACCTTCTTCACCGGGTTCAGGGCGTTCATCGCGCCCTGGAACACCATCGCCACGTCCTTCCACCGGTACGCCTGGACCGAGTCCTCCCCGCCCGCCAGGATGTTCTGGCCGTTGATGAGGACCTCTCCGGCGACCGACGCGTTCGGCGGCAGCAGCCCCATCAGCGCGAGGATCGTGGTGGTCTTCCCGCAGCCCGACTCGCCGACCAGGCCGAACCGCTCCCCCGGGTCCAGCGCGAAACTCACCCCCTGCACCGCGTGGACCTCCGCGGCGTGCGGCGGCTCGAACCAGACGTGGAGGCCGGACACCTCGAGCAGGCTCATAGGGCGTCCGGCCCCCTGCCGACCAGCGGCCGCAGCCGCCATGGGCGCAGCGACAGGTGGGCGACCTTCAGCCTGGGGTTGAGCGCGTCCTCGACCGCCTGGCCGAACAGGAAGCAGCCCACGATGACGGCGGCGATCGCGAACCCGGCCGGCACGATCGCCCACCAGGCGCCCGAGGAGATCGCGGTCCGCTCGAAGGCGTGCTCGAGGATCGTCCCCCAGGTGACCGCCGTCGGGTCTTCCAGCCCGAGGAAGGCGAGCGCGGTTTCCAGGTAGATCGCGATCGCGATGGTGAGCACGGTGTTGGCGATCAGCAGCGGGC
>DAITAE010000585.1:0-3151 GCA_036824445.1 Streptosporangiaceae bacterium
TGGGCAGCGCGTTCAGCCGCTGCTCGCCGTTGCCGTGCGGCAGCGGCACATACGCGGCAGGCAGGCCCACGGCCGTGAGCTCGGCACAGGTCATGGCCCCGCTCCGGCACAGCGCGAAATCCGCGGCGGCGTAGGCGAGGTCCATCCGGTCCAGATACGGCAGCGTGATGTAGGGCGGGCCAATGGCGGGCATGTCCACCTGCAGGCCGCTGCGCGGGCCGAGGATGTGCAGCACCTGGATGCCGGCGCCACGGATCCAGTCGGCCGCATCCAGCACCGCCAGGTTCAGCGAGCGGGCGCCCTGTGATCCGCCGGTGACCAGCAGCACCGGCAGGTCGGGCCGCAGCCCGAGGTGAGCGCGCGCCTTGTCCGCCAGGGCCAGCCGGTCCAGGCCGGCGATCTCCTGCCGGAGCGGCATGCCGATGGCGGTGGCGTGCGCCAGTTTGGTGTCGGGGCTGGCGGCGAACACGTGGCGGGTGAACGTGGCACCCAGCCGGTTGGCGACGCCCGGGCGGACGTTCGCCTCGTGCACGACGATCGGCACATGGCGGCGCCGGGCAGCCAGGTAGGCGGACGCGGCCACATACCCGCCGAACCCGACCAGCACCCGCGCCCGGGTCCGGTCGAGCACCTTCGCCGCGGCCCCGACCGCATCGGCAAGCCTGCCGGGCACCGACAGCAATTCCGGGGTCAGGGACCGCGGCAGCGGGACGGCGGGGATCAGCACGAGGTCGTATCCGCGCATCGGGACGAGCCGGGTTTCCAGGCCGCGCTCGGTGCCCAGGCAGGTGATGCCGATGCCGGGCTCGGCCCGCCGCAGGGCGTCGGCGAGCGCCAGGGCAGGCTCGATGTGACCGGCGGTACCACCTCCCGCGAGTACCACGCTCATCGCCGGGCCTCCTCGTCCGCGGGCTGCGTGCGACCGGATCGCCAGCCGGTCCGCGGCAGGCACCGGGCCCGGTCCGGCCGGCGCGGCGCTCGGCGGGGCCGCCCGGGCGCTGACTGCCGGGCTCACTCACGCCGACGGTCCAGGCCCAGCCAGCTTAGGACGCGACGCGCCGCGCCGGGGTCGGCTGCGGCAAGCGCCTCGCGCGCCCCGGGCTCGCGTTTGGCGAATGACATCAGCATGCCGAGCGCCAGCATCGTCACCAGCAGCGAGGACAGCCCGGACGACACCAGCGGCAGCGGCACGCCGGTGATGGGCAGCAGGTCGAGCACAGCGCCGATGTTGACGAGGGCCTGGCCCACGATCCAGGCGGTCGCGCCGGCCGCTGCGAGACGGACAAAGGTGTCCTGCGCCCGGCGGGCGATCCGCATCCCGGCGAACGCCAGGCCCCCGTAGAGCAGCGAGACGCACAGCGTGCCGACCAGACCCAGCTCCTCCCCCAGGATGGCGAAGATGAAGTCGGTCGTGTCGTTCGGCACGTAACCCCACTTCTGCCTGCTGGCGCCGAGCCCGACGCCGAACAGGCCGCCGGACCCGACCGCCCATTTCCCCTGGATGCTCTGCATGTCGACGCCGTTCGGGCCGCCCTGTGGATGCAGGAACAGGGTGAGCCGGTGGAACCGGTACCCGGCGACGACGATCAGGATCAGCAGGACCAGGCCGATCATGCCCAGGACGCCCGCGTACAGCCGGAGCGGCGTCCCGATCACCCACAGCAGCGCCAGGAAGATCACCAGCAGCAGGAACGTGGTGCCCAGGTCGTCGCCGAGCATCACGAGCATGCACAGGATGCCGGCCCCGGGCAGCAGCGGGATGAGCAGGTGCCGCCAGTCGTCGAGCTGCCCGAGCTTGCTCTTGCGGGCGAGCAGGTCCGCGCCCCAGAGCAGGAACGCCAGCTTGGCCAGCTCGGAGGGCTGGACCGGGATCGGACCGACCTCCAGGTACCGGGTAGCGCCACCGGAGGTCACACCGATCAGCGGGACCAGCAGCAGGCCCACGATGGCGACGAACATCAGCGGGTAGGCGGCGGCACGGAACGCACGAGGCGAGGTCCGGGCCGCCAGCCACATGCAGGGCACGCCCAGCACCACCCCCAGCAGCTGGTGCTGGAAGCCGGCGTAGGGAGAAGCGCCCTCGGCGAGCTGGGAGGCCGACGAGGTGGACAGCACCATCACCAGCCCGAGCGCGAGCAGCAGGGTGGTGATGCCGATGATCAGGTAGTAGGACGTCAGCGGCCGGCGCAGCGCGGCGAGCAGGCCCACAGGCTGGTCGTGGTCCGTGGCGGCCGCCCGGCCCGCCCGCCCGGCCACGGCAGGCCTGGCCGCCTGCCCGGCTCGCTCCATCCCCCCAGTTTCCGGGCTGACCACCGCCATCGGCGGGACATCGGCCGCGTGTCGCGCTACTTGGGCATCCATTCGACGTAGAAGATGCCCAGGCCGAGCGCAACGAACAGGCCGCAGATGAGCCAGAACCGGATCACGATGGTGGTTTCCGCCCAGCCGAGCAGCTCGAAATGGTGCTGCAGCGGCGCCATCCGGAAGACCCGGCGGCCGGTCAGCTTGAACGAGCCCACCTGGATGATGACCGACAGCGCGATCACCACGTACAGCCCGCCCAGGATGGCCAGCAGCAGCTGGGTCTTGGTGCACACGGCCAGGCCCGCCAGCACCCCGCCCAGGGCGAGCGAGCCGGTGTCGCCCATGAAGATGCGGGCCGGCGGCGCGTTCCACCACAAGAACCCGAAGCAGGCGCCCAGCACGGCTGCGGCGACCACCGCGAGATCGAGCGGGTCGCGCACCGGGTAGCAGCGCGGGGCCAGGAACGCGGTGCAGTCGTTGCGCAGCTGCCAGTTCCCGATCAGCACATAGGCCGCGAGCACCAGGCAGGCCGATCCGGTCGCCAGCCCATCCAGCCCATCGGTCAGGTTCACCGCGTTCGAGGTGCCCGCGATCAAGATGACGATCCACAGCACGAACGGGGCCAGGCCCAGTGCCGGGCCGAAATCCCGCAGGAACGACAGGTGCGCGTCGGCCGGGGTGATATCGAACCCGTCGGCGAACCGCGGCAGCACCACCAGTGCGGCGAACACCGCGCCCACCACCGCCTGCCCGGCCAGCTTGGCGCTGCTGCGCAGGCCCAGGCTCCGCTGCTTGTAAATCTTGATGAAGTCGTCGATGAACCCGACCACGCCCAGCCCGGTCATCA
>DAITAE010000077.1:0-11907 GCA_036824445.1 Streptosporangiaceae bacterium
ACCGGTTCTGGTTCATGTGGGACGACCTCATCCAGGGCGCCATCGGCGCGGTGGTGCTGGTCGACACCAGAAGGCTCGCTGACTCCTTCCCGGCGGTCGACTACTTCGAGACGGCCGGGCTGCCCTTCATCGTGGCGATCAACGGCTTCGACGGCGAGTTCCCGCACGCCATGCAGGACGTCCAGGAGGCCCTGTCGGTCAGCCCGAACGTACCCATCGTCGAGTGCGACGCCCGCGGCAGGGCCTCTACCAAGGCAACGCTGATCGCGCTGGTCGAACACGCGATGACGATGCAGATGAGCATGCGGTAGCGGCAAAAGGCTCCTCGTCGCCGCGGCGTGGCTGCGGTAGTGTGCACGCGCCTGCACAGGTGCGCGGGGCGGTAGCTCAGCCGGTCAGAGCAGCGGACTCATAATCCGTCGGTCGTGGGTTCGAGTCCCACCCGCCCCACAGCCCGACAGCCCCACTCCTCAGCCCCAGCACGTCCCGGCAGGTGACAATGCGGTATGCCTACAGCCTGGCAGCGCTAAGCCCTGATCTATAGGTCCATGCCGAAAAGAAGCAAGTGGGGGGCTGGGAGCTCGCCGGGGGCGGCTAAGAGTTCGGTGAAGCCGATGTGCCGGTAGAACCCGGCTGCGTGCTGGTTGCCCCGCGGGACGTGCAGGTGCACGCCCGGAGATCCCTGGGCGCGGAGGGCCGCGGTCAGTGTCGTGGTCATCTGTCTCCCAAGTCCGCTGGCCTGCAGGCGCGGTAGCAGGTCGATGTGCAGTTGCGACGGGTACCGCGCTGCCAGCCCGTCCGGGATGCGCCAGGGATGGTGGATCATGTGCGCCAGCTGCTGGTCGGGCGTCAGCTGCTTTCCGGGAACGCTAGCCGGGGGATCGGGATAGTGGGCGCGCAGGTGGGGCCACCACGTGCGTTCCAGTCGTTCCTCGAAGGCCCGGGTATCGAGCGTGCCCAAGATGTAGCCGCCCACGCCTGCGGTGTCTTCTGCCACGAAGGCAAGAGTCGGCTCGAACAACCCGTAGGGAGCTGCGAAAAAGTGCCCTGGAAGCCGGGGGTCTTTGTAGAGCGAGCTTGCGTCCTGGCCGTCGTCGCCTGTCAGGAGGCAGATCCGGTACAGGGCGTCGAGGTCGCGGGGACGGTAAGGGCGGATGCGGGCTCGTGTGCGATCCATGGGGCTCGCCTCCTGGCTGGTGCCTGGGCCAGGGTGCAGTTTCTGGTGCCGGCAGCCCCCATTTCAAGTTCTGTCGCGCGAAGATCATGCCCAGTCGTGCCTAAACAGCGGGTCGCGCGGACGTTTATGGAGGTCACAGCGCTTCCGCCAGAGGTCTGTAAAACCGTCGTGGCCGAGCTGGTGCACCGCGAGCGTGACCACCATGTCCGACCACAACGGCGCCAGCTCACCCTTAGCGGTCAACAGGCGTGCCGGCTACTGCGATTCGCCGGGTGTCTGCCCCACGCTCGGGCAGTCGCTGGCCAGGTCAAGCCGGGCATAGGCTGCCGCAGTGACCTGGATCGCACCTGACGTCGAGCGCCCGGAAGACTATCCGGAGCGCCGCAACGAACCTGAGCAGGAGATGCTCCGTGACTGGCTCAGCTGGCACCGGGCCACGCTGCTGCGCAAATGCGCGGGCCTGGATGCTGACCAGCTGGCCACGCGGGCGGTGCCACCGTCGAACCTCTCGCTGCTCGGGCTGGTCCGGCACATGAGCGACACCGAGCGCGGGTGGGTCAGGCAGGCCTACCGGGGTGAGCAGGTACCGGACCTGTACTACCGGTCCGATGCCCCGGACGCGGACTTTGAAGAGGCCGGCCCGGCCGGCGCCGAGGAGGACTTTGAGCGCTACCGGGCCGAGTGCCGGGCCGTCGATGCCGCGCTGCAGGGCGCGCAGCTGGACGAGACCTTCACCAACCGCGGCAAGACCATCTCGGTGCGCTGGATGTGGCAGCACCTGGTAGAGGAGTACGCACGGCACAACGGGCACGCCGACCTGATCCGCGAGGTCATCGACGGCTCGGCTGGCCTGTAAGCCGGGCGTACTCAGTCTTGAGGCGTCCTCAGCCCCCGAAGGCCAAGAGGGCGAACCTGCAGCTAGGCAATGGGCTGAGCATGATCAGGTGGTGACCCGGGTCGGCCCCGCGCTTGCAAGGGTGACTACTACAGGGCAACCGAACTACGCTCTTATGTATCGGGGAGGCGCCAGTGACGCCAAAGCCAGGAGACGACATGACAGCAGCTACGGCTGGCCTTGGCCGCCTCCGCGCGTCACATTCCGACCGCGAGCACGTGGTCGACGTGCTCAAGGCCGCGTTCGTGCAGGGTCGGCTGACCAAGGACGAGTTTGACATGCGGGTGGGCCAGACGTTCGCCTCGCGGACCTACGCGGAACTGGCTGCGCTCACTGCCGACATCCCCGCCGGGCTGATCGGAGCCCAGTCGCTGCGGAAGCCCGACCGGGCGCAGGCCCCGCACCCGGAGAATAAGGTAGTCAACTCATGCGCATGTGCGGCGCTTGCGATAACCGTCCTGGGGGCCGCTTTGCTCACCGGTCATCTTGGATTGTTCTTCTTGGGTGTAGTCGCCATTTTTGGGTTCTTGTGCATAGCGGCGGGCTGGATGGTTCACTCATCGCATAAGAAGCGCTCTAGTAGACAGCAATTGTAGAGGAAGCGCTGCTCCTGCTCATCCCACCCCCAGATCGCGGTGATGTAACCGCCCATGGCGGCCTTGTGCAGCTGATAGCAGAACTCGCTGTCACCGGGCGTGGCGGCGCGTAGCGCGATGGCGTCATGCAGCGGCCGGTTCGGGACGATTGTTTCTGGGAGCTTGGGCCCACTTTTGCACGCAAACGATCGCCACGGCGGGCGTCAGTCGGCCTCCGCCCAACTCTCGGCAGGCGTCCCGCTCACAGGAATTGGCCCGCCGAGGTCTTCGGCTCGCTGTCCCACACCACAGCGACGACTTCACGTGGGTCGATCACAGCCCAGCCGGTCTCGCGCTCAAGATGCACCAGGCCGTCCGGGCGAACCTCCACGCCGGTCAGCTTCTCGTTCTCGGTTGTGACGAACCCGATGTGACCGGCCCGGCGGACAACCATGGAAATCGCCCCGGATTTGCCGATGAGGGGCTGGAGCAGGTCGCGGATCGTCTCGCCGGTCATCAGCCATCACCTCCACATGTCGCTACCAGCAGGATGCCCCGCGGCGGGCGTCATGCAGCATCAAGAGAGCTCGCCGGTAGAAGAGATCACCGTGGCGGGCCCCCCCAGCGGGGGGCGGTAATCGCCCGGACACGGGAGCTCATCGAATTCGCCCACCACCACGGCTTCGGCCGCGAAGAAGTCATCCAGATCATCCAAAGCCTTCCCTGACATCTCCACGGCGCCGCACGCCGAGGCGCGTGCGCTTGTGTAGATATGAAGGGTCAATCCCGGTTTGGGCTGCCAGCTTCCGGCCAGTGCCCGGATCGATCAGGCGACGGCCGTTAGCCCCGGTGCCATAGGGTCCGTGATTGTCACCAGCGCTGCGCCTGGTGCGCTCTTGCGGGCGTGGCCTCGGGCTCAGGCACCTTCTTCGTTGTGCAGCGAAGGGGCGTAGGAGATGCCGACGATCAACCCATCGTCGGTGAGGAGCCGGGTCACGGTCTGTCCCCATGGCTCGGTGCGCGCCGGGTGCAGCAACTCGAAGCCCGCGCGCTCAAGCTCGCCGCCGGCCGCAGCGACAGCGTCTGCGTCCTCGACCTCGAACTCGATCGATGCCTGGGGGATCACCCGGTCCGCGGGCCACGTCGGCGTGCCGAAGCACGCCTCGGCCGCCTCCGCGAGTGGCCAAACCCCGAAGTGCTTGCTGCCGGGGATGCTCCCGCTGGAGTAGTAGCCATCGCCTTCGCCCTCCAGTGAAAGGCCGAGGGCGTCCATGAACAGCTTGCGGCTCTGCGGCGGGTCAGCGGCGACGACGGCCGTGCTGGCGATGAAGAGAACGTTCATGTGGCGCAGCATACGGGCCGCGACGGTGGCAGAGTTCAGCTTGGATGTCCCCGCCGGGGCGGACGGCCGGTGATGTGCCGGTGCGGTCCTGGCCGATCCGTTGCGGCTGACGCAAATTCGCAATGCCGGCAGTTGCCACGAAGGCTGCCAGTATGAGAAGGGCCCACTAACTCTGGCTGCCTTACCTCGATGATCGGGCATCGTTGAGGGCGGGCGGCGATCATCACCGGGCGCCGAGAACCGCGACATCCCGGGCAACGCGTTGACGCAACCGGCCGGTTGCCATATGGTGGCAACCAGTCGGTTGCTACTTTATGGAGGCTGTCATGGCTTTTCCTGATCGCATTGAGCGGACCGTGGAGATCGCTCACCCGCCGGCCAGCGTGTGGGCGGCGCTCACCACGGCCGAGGGTCTAGGCAGCTGGTTCGGCAACGAGGCGACGATCGACCTGCGTCCCGGTGGGTCGGCCCGGATGAGGTGGAACGACGGGCCCACGGTCGAGATGCGTGTGGAACGGGTGGAGAAGCCGACGGTGTTCGGGTTCACCTGGCACATTTACGGGCTGCCCGACGACGACCCGCGGCGTACCTACGTCGAGTTCACGCTCGAACCGGCCGGTGCGGGCACGCGGCTGACGGTGGTCGAGAGCGGTTTCGCCCAGCTGCCCGACGACGTCTACCGCAAGTCGTACGACGGCAACGCCGAGGGCTGGGCGAAGGAGCTCGGCGAACTGGTCGACTACCTCGATGCCGCCTGACATTGAGGCGATAGCTGAGCAGGTCTTCACTGCCCTGGCCGACCCGACCCGGCGCGCGATCCTGGCCGCGCTGGCCTCGGGGGGCCCGGCCACGGCCACGGACTTGGCCGCTCACCTGCCGATCACGCGGCAGGCGATCGCCAAGCACCTGGCCCTGCTCGCCGAGGTCGGCCTGGTGACGGCCGAGCCGGGGGAGCGGCGCCGGGTGCGGTACCGGCTGCGCTCGGCGCCGATGCAGGCTGCGCAGCAGTTCCTGGCCGCGCTGGCCCGCGACTGGGACAGCCCGCTCGGCGCGCTGAAGGAGCACCTCGACCGGGATGCCGTCGGGCCCACCACAACTACGTCACCAAGGACCAGAACGAGCGGACGGGTCGGCACGTGAGCGTGGCCCGGACTGAAAGGTGGACACCATCATGAAGACCCCCCCGATCGTCACTCCGCAGGAGTGGGAGGCAGCGCGCCAGCAGCTGCTCGTGAAAGAGAAGGAGGTGACCCGCGCCCGGGACGCGCTGGCCGCGGAGCGGCGGCGGATGCCCTGGGTGGCGGTGGGGGAGGAGTATGTGTTCGACGGACCCGAGGGTAGGGCGAGCCTGCTCGACCTGTTCGAGGGCCGTCGACAGCTGATCGTCTACCGCGCCTTCTTCGAGCCCGGCGTGTACGGCTGGCCCGAGCACGCGTGCCCCGGCTGTTCCCTGGTGGCCGATCAGGTCGCCCACCTCGCCCATTTGAACGCCCGTGACACCACGCTCGCCTTCGCCTCCCCGGCGCCGCAGCGGGACATCGCGCGTGTGAAGGCGCGGATGGGCTGGACGATGCCCTGGTACACGATGACCGACGAGTTCGACAAGGACTTCGGCGTCGACGAATGGCACGGCACGAACGCGTTCATCCGTGATGGCGACAGGGTGTTCCGCACCTACTTCGTCAACAACCGTGGCGACGAGCCGATGGGGGGCACCTGGAGTTACCTGGACATGACCGCGCTCGGGCGTCAGGAAGAGTGGGAGGACTCGCCGGAAGGCTATCCGCAGACCCCGCCGTACAAGTGGTGGCGGTGGCACGACTCATACGGCGCCGAGCCGTCGCACGAGTAGCTGACGTAGCGCGGCCCGTTCACTCCAGGCCTCGTCCGCCGTCTTCCGCTGCCTGGCTGATGGCCCTTGTGGCCGCGCCCGTTGCGCCCGCATCAGGCTTGATCATGCCAAATACGGCCGATGGCCGCGCCGGTAGACTCGGCGCCCATGACCGACCTAGACGAGCAGGGTCGTCCGGAACCTCCCCTCGCGGGCGACGAGACCGCCACCCTCCTGGGCTTCCTGGAGTACCAGCGCGCGACCTTCGCGTGGAAGTGCGCGGGACTGGACGCGGCCGGGCTGGCCGCGACGGTCGGTGTCTCGTCGATGACCCTGGGCGGCATGCTCAAACACCTGGCCCTCGTCGAGGACGACTGGTTCTGCTGGTGGCTGCTCGGGCGAGACCGGCAGCCTCCGTGGGACACGGTGGACTGGGATGCGGACCCCGACTGGGACTGGCACTCGGCCGCCGGGGACACGCCGGAGCAACTCCTTTCGTTGTGGCAGGACGCCGTGGCCCGCTCCCGCTCCGCCGTCGCGGAGGCGATGGCCGACGGCGGCCTGGGCCGGCTGGCCCGGCGCACCTGGCCCGACGGCCGGGCACCCAGCCTGCGCTGGATCCTGTGCCACATGGTCGAGGAGTACGCGCGGCACAACGGCCATGCCGATCTCATCCGGGAGTCGGTGGACGGGCTCACGGGGGAGTAGCCGCCGGCACACCGTTCCATCGGGTCCCGCCGTGTCCCGCGCGTGCTCGAGATCGCTTCGTGATAGGCACCTCTCGAGCTCTCTGGCTGCCCGCTGGAAGGGTCAGCGGCCCGGGCCCGGCGGCCGTGGCGGCGGAGAGTCCCCGCAGGTAGCGGGGCAGACGACGGCGCCGGTGACAACGAAAATGGCAGTGCCTGGCGCCCTCGCGGCCAGCCCTCGCAGCCTGCCCGCCGGTACAAGCGCACTTTCTCGCATCGCGGCTGCCCTAAAAGTCAACTCATTAAAAAAGGCTCGCTCATGAGGAGAGGATAAACCTAACGCTGCACCGGAAATGCGGCACTCGGTCCCGTCCACGGAACGGCGCTAATGCGCGCGGCCCGGTCCAGCGTTACGCGAGCACATGGCCCGCGAGCCGCAGATGCGTCGGGCCGCGGCGGGCATCACACGCTGCACGCATATGGTTATAGAAGTGTTGCTGATAGTGAGCAGCGGCGAAGGTAGCCAGGTCACAGCCTTATTTTACCTTGCTTGACTCTAGCTTGACCCTCACTCGACCGGGTGTCGACCGCTGGGTCACGCTCCGCCGGCCGGGCCGCCGACCCGCCCGCGCAGCGCCCGCCGGGCCGGGCAATGACGCGCTTGATTGGGCCTTGACCGCGGAATACCGAGGTTGCTAGATTCCCCACGGCAATCTCGGGTTCCGGGATGCCTCCTTGCCGCAAATGAGGACAATTGTCGGCTGCCCGCCGGCCGGCGGACCGAGAGGAGAGGCGTGTGCGAACGCGCTTGGTAAGGGTTAGGGGATTGGCCTGGAAACTGGCCATCCCGGCGGCATGCCTGGCCGTGGCGGGCCAGCTGGCCTTCTCAAGCAGTGCAGCAGCGACCCGCACGGTCGCGACGGCGGGCCACGCGGCCGTGTCGAGCCAGTCGAACATGCTGGACTGCAACCTGACCGTCCTCCGGCGGCTGTGTACCGACCCGCACGGGTACTACGACGGGCACGCGAGCCGGTTCCGGGATCCCAAGACCGGCGTCTACGTCGGCCATGACGAGCCGAGCGTCAAGTTCATCTCCAGCAAGACGGGCTCCGGCAACACGATGAGCTATGGCATGAGGCTGTCGAGGGACCCGTCCCGGGCCCCCACCGCCTCCGGCAGCGTCACGCACTACGGCGAACTGAGCGTGGCACCATGGTTCGGCCTGCCCATCTGCGACCCGCAGTCCTACCCGCAGAACGGATGCACCCCGCTCAGTGACACCAACACGGGGCTGAACTCGCCAACCGACGCGGGGTCGGCGTTCATGGAGCTGCAGTTCTACCCACCCGGGTTCACGCCGTTCACCGACTCCGTGAGCTGCAGCAAGACCAAGTGGTGCGCCGCGCTGACGATCGACAGCCTGGAGTGCAACTTCAACTTCGCGACCTGCAACAACAACTGCGTTGAGCCGGTCAACTTCTCGTTCATGCAGACCGACGGCGTGCCGCCCGGCCCGCCCGCGCCGCAGGACCCGAACGGCGCGACGTTCCTCGGCAACGCCAACACCCTGAAGATGAACCCGGGGGACGTGCTCAAGGTGTCGATCAGCGACGTGCCTGATTCGGGGTCCCCGGACATCGGCGGGCTTAAAGCCTCGGTCGCCGACCTCACCACCGGCAAGACCGGTTTCGTCGTGGCCAGCGCGGCGAACGGGTTCCAGAACACCAGCATGGCCGACTGCTCGGGCACCCCGTTCAGCTTCCACGCCGAGTACAACACCGCCAAGAAGGCCAACCAGGTGCCGTGGGCCGCGCTCGAGGGCGGCGTGCTTATGGAGCAGGAGATCGGGCACGGCGAGTCGTGCTCGTCGGTCATCCACAAGCTCGGCTTCTCGGCCACCTTCAGCGACGGTTCCTCGTACTCGGATCCGAACGTCTTCCAGACGTGCAAGGGCGGCGTCGAAGGCAAGGGCAAGACCGGCGAGGGCCCGTGCAACCCCAACACGGGAATCTGCCAGCACGCCAGGACCCAGGGCAGGCATGGTCCCGTGGCCTGCCCGTCGAACCAGTTCAACAGCGGGCAGCTCTGTGAGTTCTCCGACGCCTACTGCCTCCCCAAGGGGAACCGCACGGTCATGATCGACGGGAACCCGGTCACGGAAAGCGCGCGGGTAGCCATCTGCTACCAGAACGCCTTCCAGAACGGGGACCTCGACTTCGACGGCAACAGCTACCGGGCGGACTGGCCCAACGGCAAGAGCAACCGCCCGACGTCGATCAGATACGTGGGGCCGTTCACCAACGGCAGCAGGTATCCGAGCATCCAGTTCGAGACGAACACGGCCGGCTCGTCGCGGCTGTGCAACGTCGTCACCGGCAAGAACTGCACCGCCCCGCCGCTGGGCGCGCGGTTCTACCCGTTCTGGACGCTGAACCGCAGCCAGACCGTCCCAGGCCTGGCCAAGCGCGGTGCCTGCGTCTGGAACTTCGGCAACGTCTCCGGCTCGACCTTCCGCAACTTCGGGAAGACCGCGCAGTACGGCAAGCCCCACGTGGCGCAGTATGGAGGCACCCTCATCAGCCCGGTGAGGGCCAACCCTCAGTTCGGCAAGGGCTGTAAGTCGATAAATCCGTTCTCCTAGTCCTTTTCGAAACGACCGGCCGTTCGCCCGGTGGTCCGCTGGCCGGACCACCGGGCGAACGCCTGTCCGGCCGCCGTCCCCCCGGCAACCGTCAGTTCCCGCGGGGAGGGCCGGGTGGCGCTGATCCGACGCCGGAGCGGGTGCTCAGGGCGGGGACACGTCGTCCCTGTCGAGCCACTTGCCGACCGTGGGCGGCGACCACCGCTGCATCGCGTCCAGCAGCCGCCCGGGATCGGTGTCGGCCAGCACCATCGCACGGTGCTCGGCCCGGACGAACCGCTCGGCGACGGCGTGGTCGAAGAACGCCAGCAGCAAGCCGTAATAGCCGGCGACGTCCAGCAGCCCGCACGGTTTGGAGTGCAGGCCCAGCTGCGACCAGGTCAGGACCTCGGCGAACTCGTCCAGCGTGCCCAGGCCGCCGGGCAGGGCGACGAAGCCGTCGGACAGCTCCGCCATCGTCGCCTTGCGCTCGTGCATCGAGCCGGTGACCCGAAGCTCGCGCAGGCCGCGATGTGCGATCTCGGAGTCCACCAGGCGCTGCGGGATGACGCCGATCACCTCACCGCCGGCGGCGAGCGCCGCGTCTGCCACCTTCGCCATCAGCCCGACGCCGGCGCCGCCGTAGACCACGCGCAGGCCGCGCCCGGCAAGCTCCGTGCCGAGTGCGGAGGCAGCGGCGGCGTACTCCGGGCGGGCACCCGGGCTCGAGCCGCTGAACACACAGATGCTTCGCACCCGACGACGGTATCGGGCCACGCCCGGGCAACCCGGCGCGGGCCGAGAGGACCCGTCCCGTAACCCTCGCCGGTCCGCTGCGACGAGCGGACGGCGGGCCGGGTCAGAGCTGGGACCAGGCCTCGGTCAGCACCGCGCGCAGGATCTGCTCCATCTCGTCGAAGTGCTCCTGTGTGCACGTGAGCGGGGGAGCGAGCTGGATGACCGGGTCGCCGCGATCGTCCGCCCGGCAGATCAGGCCCGCCTCGTACAGCGCAGGAGACAGGAACCCGCGCAAGAGACGCTCGGACTCCTCGTCGCTGAAGGTTTCCCGGGTGCCTTTGTCCTTGACCAGCTCGATCCCGTAGAAGTACCCATCGCCGCGGACGTCGCCAACGATCGGCAGGTCGCCGAGCTTCTCCAGCGTGGCGCGGAAGGCACCCTCGTTGGCGCGGACGTTGCCGAGCAGGTCCTCCTTCTCGAACACGTCCAGGTTGGCGAGGGCGACCGCGGCCGACACCGGATGCCCAGCGAACGTGACCCCGTGCAGGAACGTGGCGGTGCCGCTGGGGCCGCGCCCCTGCGTGTGGCCGGCGCGCCGCGGGGACTCAAAGCCGCTGATGTCTTCGCGACCTGAGCCGAACGGCTCCATCAGGGCATCGCTCACCATCATGCCGCCGAGCGGGGAGTAACCCGAGGTCACGCCCTTGGCAAAGGTGATGATGTCCGGCTGGTAGCCGTAACGCTGCGAGCCGAAGTAGTAGCCCAGCCGGCCGAATGCGCAGATGACCTCGTCGGAGACCAGCAGCACCCCGTGGCGGTCGCAGATCTCCCGAACCCGGGCGAAGTACCCCGGCGGCGGAGGGAAGCAGCCGCCCGAGTTCTGCACCGGCTCCAGGAACACGGCGGCGACCGACTCCGGCCCCTCCCGCTCGATCGCCCGTTCGATCTCGTCCGCGGCCCACCGGCCGAACGCCTCCAGGTCGCTGGCAACAAACTCGGGTGCCCGGTAGAAGTTGGTGTTCGGCACCCGCACCCCGCCGGGCGCCATCGGCTCGAATGGTTCTTTGATGCCGGGGAGCCCGGTGATCGCGAGCGCACCCATGGACGTGCCGTGGTAGGCGATGTCACGGCTGATGACCTTGTACCGCCCGGGCTGGCCGATCGTCTTGAAGTACTGCTTGGCCAGCTTCCAGGCGGACTCGACCGCTTCCGAGCCGCTGGTGGTGAAAAAGGCGCGGTTCAGGTGGCCCGGCGCCAGTGCACCCAGCCGTTCGGCCAGCTCGATCGCCCGCGGGTGCGCGTACGACCACAGCGGAAAGTAGGCGAGCTCCGTGGCCTGGCGCGCGCCGGCCTCGGCCACCTCGGCGCGGCCATGCCCGATCTGGCTCACGAACAGCCCGGATAGGCCGTCCAGGTAGCGCTTGCCGCGGTTGTCGTAGACATACTGCCCAGACCCCCGGACGATCACGGGCATGTTGCCTTCGGCATAGGAGGACATGCGGGTGAAGTGCAGCCACAGGTGGCGGTGGGCGGAGGCCTGCAGGTGGCGGTTGGCAGCCGCCTGCGGGGCCTCGCCGCCGAGGCCGCCGGCGCCGTGCGGAGTGCTCATCGCGTCCCCCAGCTGTAGGTTTGCTTGCGCAGTTTCAGGTACACAAAGGTCTCCGTGCTGGTAACGGTCGGTGCCATGCGCACCCGGCTGAGGATCTCCAGCAGCTGGTCGTCGTCCTCGCAGACGACCTCCACCAGCAGATCGAACGATCCCGAGGTAATCACCACGTAGTCGATCTCGTCCATGCCCGCCAGGTGATCGGCTACGCGTTCGAGATCGCCCTCGCACTTGATGCCGATCATGGTCTGCCGGTGGAAGCCGAGCATCATCGGGTCGGTCACGGCGACGATCTGCATCACGCCGTTGTCGGTGAGACGCTGCACCCGCTGGCGGACGGCGGCCTCGGACAGGCCGACGGCCTTGCCGATGGCGGCGTAGGAACGCCGGCCGTCCTGCTGCAGCTGCTCGATGATCCGTTTGGAAATCTCGTCGAG
>DAITAE010000586.1:0-3141 GCA_036824445.1 Streptosporangiaceae bacterium
CGCTTCTGCCTGCCTGGCGCGGGGCGGCGCCGGTGGCACACGCCATCGCCAACGGCGACGACATCACCGGGGCCACCACGTTCCGCCTCGTCGCCGAGCTTGACGCCGGCCCGGTCTACGGCGTGGTGACCGAGCCCATCGGTGAGCAGGACACCGCCGGCGACCTGCTCACCCGGCTCGCCGAATCCGGCGCCAGCCTGCTGGTCGCCACTCTCGACGGCGTCGAGACGGGGGAGTTGCGGCCGCGGCCGCAGCCGGCCGACGGGGTCAGTTACGCGCCCAAGCTGACCCAGGAGGACGCGCGCGTGCGCTGGAACACGCCCGCGCACGCGGTTGGCCGCTGGATCCGCGCCTGCACACCCGCTCCCGGCGCGTGGACCGTGCTCGGGGACACCCGGCTGAAGCTCTGGCCGCTCCGGGCAGGCCCGCCGGACCAGGGCACCCCGGCTTCCGGGCCACCGCCAGCGCTCGGCCCGGGGGAGCTGTGGGTAGGCAAGGCGGCAGTGTTCGCCGGGACCGCGACCCGCCCCGTCGAGCTCGGCGACGTGCAGCCGCCGGGCAAGCGGCGGATGAGCGCCGCCGAGTGGGCGCGCGGCCTGCGCCTTGAGCCGGCCGGCGCGGGCCGGGTGCCCTTGGTGTTCAGCTGACATGGCGCGGCGTGCCACGGCCGGGCGGGCCCCCGGGAGCCAGGACGAACGGGGCTCCGGCCGGCGCGCAGACCCGGCCCGGCTTGTGGCCTTCGAGGTCCTGCGTGCCAGCAGGGAACGAGACGCGTACGCGAACCTGCTTCTACCGGCGCTGCTGCGGGAACGCGGGCTGACCGGGCGCGACGCCGCGCTGGCGACCGAGCTCAGCTACGGGACGCTGCGGGGGCAGGCCACGTACGACGCCGTGATCGCCGCCTGCAGCACCCGCGGGCTCGACCAGATCGACCCGCCCGTGCGCGACGTGCTCCGCTTGGGCACGCACCAGCTGCTCGCGACCAGGATCGGCGCGCACGCGGCCGTCGCCACGTCGGTGGACCTGGCCAGGAAGGTCGCCGGACCGGGCACGGCCGGCTTTGTCAACGCGGTCCTGCGCCGGGTGGCCACCCGTGACCTTGAGGCGTGGATCGCAGCCATCGCACCCGACCGCGCCGCCGATCCCCTGGGCCACCTGGCGATCCGCTACAGCCACCCGCGCTGGATCGTCGCCGCCTACAGCGAGTCGCTCGGCGAGGATGGGGTTGCCGGTGCCGGGGATGCCGGTGCCGGGGATGCCGGTGCCGGGGATGCCGCGCCGGCCGGAGCTGGCGCCGCACTGGCCGAGACCGAGGCCGCGCTGGCCGCGTCCGCCGGCCGGCCCTTGGTGACCCTGTGCGCGGTCCCCGGCCTCGCCGACCAGGCCGAGCTCGCGGCGGACGGAGCGGAGATCGCGCGCTGGTCCGCGTTCGGCGCCTATCTGCAAGGAGGCGATCCGGCCGCGGTCGCCGCCGTCAGGCAGGGCCGCGCGGCGGTGCAGGACGAGGCCAGCCAGTTGGCCGCGCTCGCGCTCACCCGGGTGGACGTGGGCACCCCCGACCGCCTCTGGCTCGACCTGTGCGCCGGGCCGGGCGGCAAGGCACGGCTGCTTGCCGGGCTGGCGGCCCGTGGCGGTGCCCGGCTGGTGGCCGCCGACATCCGCCCGCACCGGGCCCGGCTGGTCAGCGCCGCCGTCACCGGCGCGGCAGGTGTGGTGGTAGCCGACGGCACGGCGCCGGCGTGGCGGCCGGGGTCGTTCGACCGTGTGATCGCCGACGTGCCGTGCTCCGGGCTTGGCGCGCTGCGCAGGCGGCCGGAGGCACGCTGGCGCAAGTCGCCGGCGGACGTGGCGAGGCTCGGCACCCTCCAGCGGCGCCTGCTGGCCAGCGCGCTGGCCGCGGCCCGCCCCGGTGGTGCGGTCGCCTACGTGACGTGCTCCCCGCACGTCGGCGAGACGCGCGCGGTCGTGGCCGACGTCCTGGCTGGCCGGGACGACGTGGCCGTCCTGGACGCGCCCGCGGTGCTCGCAGAGGTCCCTGACCTGAGGTGCCCGGAACCCGACGGGCGGTACGCGCAGTTCTGGCCGCACCGGCACGGTACGGACGCCATCTTCCTCGCCCTGCTCCAGCGGCGCCCAGGCCCCCGGGGCGGCGGCTGACACCGGGCGGGCCGCGGGCCGGACTACCCGGTGAGCGCTCGGCCGGGGCCCCGGCGGAGGCGGCTGGCGCCGATGTCGGCCCGCTGGCCCTCGGCATAGCCGGTCCCGTAGCCGTTGCCGCTGTACGTCACGTGGGATTTGCGGGTGACGGGGTAGGCCCGGTCGATGTTGTGGCGGATCACCAGCGCGCGGTCGGCGAGCACCAGCACCGTGCGTGACCCGGAGGCGGCGGACGGGGCGGTCGCCCGTGAGGCAGCCGCCTGCTCCGCGGCGCGGACCCGGGCCACCACGGCCGTCGCGAAGCCGAGCAGCCAGCTACGCCGCCAGGCCCGCGGGCTCCGGCTCCAGTCGGGCACCTGCGCGGCGGCCAGGCCCTGCCACATCTGGACCAGCAGGGACGTGTAGAGCACGTCGGTGCGCTCGATGTCGGATGAAAAGCCGAACACATGGATACGCGAGCCCGGCCCGGTGCGGGGGAGGATGACGCACTGGCAGCGCATCGCGGACGCCAGCCCGCACAACAGGTGCGCCTGCACCCGGGCCCACGGGTTGCCGACATCGATGACCCGGTCGGCCGGGCGGTCGGTCTCCGGCCGTGCGGCGGCAAGCAGGGCACGGTCGATGCCGTACTTCGCCATCAGCTCCGCCGCCTTGGCGGTCAGGGCCTGAGCCTCCGCCGGGGTGACGCCGGCGCCCTCGGCCTTGGCAAGCAGCTTGCGGACACGGGCGAGCAGGGGGCCCGCCGCCCCGGAATTCACGCAGAGGCCTCCGTCTCGATCGGATGTGCGATCGGACGCTACCGGCATGCGGTGATAATCGCCCGCCGCCGGCAACGCGTGCCGCACCGCACCATACCGGCTCCGCCCGGCCCGGCCGGCTCCGCCGCGCCGCGTCCACCGTGCCACCCACGCGAGACCTGGACCGCCGTTTACACTCGGCCCTATGGCCGTCCAGATGGCGCCGAGCATCCTGTCCGCCGACTTC
>DAITAE010000587.1:0-3130 GCA_036824445.1 Streptosporangiaceae bacterium
GCCGGTCCAGGTAACCGCGCAGGATCCGCTCGGCGTAGTCGGGCGCCTCCTCGGCGGTGACCTTCAGGCCGCGGAACTTGCGGCCGAACGCCGCGTCGGCGCCCATCTGCCCGCCGAGGTGAACCTGGAACGCCTCCTGGTCGCCGTCCGGGCCGCGCGTCACGATCCCCTTGAGCCCGATGTCGGCGACCTGGAACCGGGCGCACGAGTTGGGGCAGCCGTTGACGTTGATGCTGATCGGGGTGTCGAAGCCGGGCAGCCGCCGCTCCAGCTCCGCATGCAGGTCCGCGGCCCGCTGCTTGGTCTCCACGATCGCGAGCTTGCAGAACTCGATCCCGGTGCAGGCCATCGTGCCGCGCCGGAACGCCGACGGTGAAACCTGCAGGTCGCGGGCGGCGAGCTCGTCTGCCAGCTCGGCCACCCGGTCCTCCGGCACGTCGAGGATGAGCAGCTTCTGCTGGGCCGTGGTGCGCACCCGGCCGGACCCGTACGCCTCGGCGAGGTCGGCGACCTGCCAGAGCAGGGTGCCGGAGGTGCGGCCCACGCTCGGCGCGACGCCCAGGTAGTGGCGCCCGTCCCGCTGCCGGTGCACGCCGATGTGGTCCCGCTCCCCGGCGGGCGGGATCACCGGGGCCGGGCCGTCCGGCAGGGAGCTGCCCAGGTACTCCTTCTCCAGCACCTCCCGGAACCGCGCGGTGCCCCAGTCGGCGACCAGGAACTTCAGCCGCGCCCGGCTGCGCAGCCGCCGGTAGCCGTAGTCGCGGAAGATGCCGGTCACTCCGGCCCACACGTCCGGTACCTGGCCCGGCTCGACGAAGACGCCGAGCCGCTGCGCGAGCATCGGGTTGGTGGACAGGCCGCCGCCGACCCACAGGTCGAACCCCGGTGTCCCGCCCGGGCCGGTCACGCCGACGAACGAGATGTCGTTGATCTCGTGTGCGGTGCACAGGGACGCGCAGCCGGTCACGGTGGTCTTGTACTTGCGCGGCAGGTTCGTGAACCCGGGGTGTGTGGTCGCCACCTCCTCGGCCGCGCGCAGCATCGGGCTGGCGTCGAGGATCTCCCCGGCGTCGATCCCGGCCACCGGGCAGCCGAGGATGTTCCGCGGGACGTCGCCGCACGCCTGCTGGCTGGACAGGCCCACCGATTCGAGCCGCTCCCAGATCGCCGGCACGTCCTCGATCGACAGCCAGTGGTACTGCACGTTCTGCCGGTCGGTGATGTCGGCGAGGTCGCGGCCGTACTCCTTGGCGATTCCCGCCACCGTGCGCAGCTGCCCGGCGGACAGCTGCCCGCCGGGGATGCGCACGCGCATCATGAACTGGGGCGCCTCGATGTCGGCGTCGTCGAGCGCGCCGGTCTTGCCGCCAGCGATGCCGGGGCGGCGCTGGGTGTACAGGCCCCACCACCGGAACCTGCCGCGCAGGTCCGCCGGGTCGATCGAGTCGAACCCCAGGTGGGCGTACCGGTTGATGATCCGGTCGCGGACGTTCAGCCCGTCGTCGTCTTTCTTGAAGCGTTCGGCCGCGTTCAGCGGCTCGTGGTGGCCAAAGGCCCACTGGCCCTGGCCCCGGCGGGATTGCGCAGGCATGTCGCTCGTCCTTCTGCTGGGGTTGACACGCGGCGGCCGCGCGCCATTGGTGGCGCGGGCGGCGCATGGGTGGATGGGGTCAGCAGCAGGAGCGACAGATGGCGCTGGAAACGCGCAGCAGGTCCACATGACGGCGGCACACAAGCGGCACCTGACGGCGGCCTGTGGCGGTGCGGGTCACGGTGAGGCCTCCTCGTGCGGCCAGCGGGGCACGGCCAGCGGGGGAATGGCCGGCCACGGGCGCGACATGTGACTTTGACAGTATCAGCCCGTGACAGAACCCGACATCCGCGCGGTGGCCTCCCGGGTTGTCTACCAGGACCGGTGGATGACGCTGCGGCGGGACCAGATCGAGCGGCCCGACGGCACCAGGGGCACCTACGCGGTCGTGGACAAGCCCGACTTCGCCCTGGTCATCCCCGCTGAACGCGGCGGCTTCCACCTGGTACAGGAGTACCGCTACCCGCTGGGGCGGCGGTCCTGGGCCTTTCCCCAGGGCGGCTTCCCCGGCCGCGCCGACGGCGACCCGGAGGTCCTCGCCCGGCTCGAACTCGCCGAGGAGACCGGCCTGCGGGCCGCTGCCTTGACCCGGCTCGGCTATCTCAACGCCGCGCACGGCATCACCGGGCAGGGGTGTCACGTGTTCCTGGCCACCGGCCTCACCCAGGGCGCCGCCAGCCGTGAGGCCACCGAGCAGGACATGCTCCACTACTGGGTCACCCGCGCCCGGTTCAAGGACATGATCCTGGGCGGCTCGGTCACCGACGACGCCAGCGTCGCCGCGTACACGCTGCTGGCGCTGCACGAGGAGGGCGGCGGCGCTGGCTAGCGCTTGACCCAGATGTAGTACGGCGCATGGGCGAAGGCGCCCTGGAAGAGGACGATCTTGGCCAGCCGGTAGGAACGGCTGTTCTGCAGCGCATGGGCGACCGCGGCGTCCACTCCCGGGGTGACGGCCCCGTTGTAGGCGACCACCCGGAAGTACCCGTCCCTGCCATCAATCGGGATCCAGCAAAACCGCCGCCAGGTAATCGAGTCGCTGACCTCGGCGCACAGGCTCTCATAGCCCAGCCGGTAGCGGAACTTCAAAACATCAGCCGCAGATACCACTCCACCGGCGCCGGCGGCCGCCCTATCAGCGGATCAAATGCGGCACGAACCGGGCGAAGAACGCCGGGTCATCCAGCAGCGCGTCCACCCGCGCCAGGTCCTCCGGCAGCCGCAGCACCTGCTCCGGCAGCAACGACTCCCACAGCGAGGACCGATCGCCCATGGTGCGGGATACGGCCTGCATCCTGTCTCATCAAAGGGGTCGAGGCCACACTGGCGACCACACCGCCCGTGATCACGAACCGCCACGCGGGTCTTTCAGGTCGAAGTAGCCAGGGCGACGCTGGCCCGATGGCCTAGCTGCCCGAGTACCGCGTGCCTTGCTTTTCTGCGAGGCTAGTTATCGGCGTATGGACAGCACGCATGGCGGGGGTACGTCCTTGCGAACGTCGGCTATGACCTGACCGAGGGGGTTTTATGCGCTTTGGT
>DAITAE010000588.1:0-3125 GCA_036824445.1 Streptosporangiaceae bacterium
AGGCGCTGGCGACTGGCCGCAGTGGTCGCAGTACCGAGGGCTGTCGTCCATCGGCGGCCAGCCTAGCCCTCGCTAGGATCGGCGGCCCGCGCCGCAGGCCTTGGGGCCGGGCCTTGACGGCCTGGTGGGGGGGCAAGACGATGGTGCAGGTTCCATCGATACAAGGGGGGTATCGAGATGGCACATCCGGATGAGGACTTGGTCCGTGGGGCCTTCGCGGCCTTCGGCCGTGGCGACCTTGACGCCCTGCGGGACCAGTACCTGGCAGAGGACGTTCGCTTCCATTACCCGGGCCGGGGCGCCCTAGCGGGAGACCATGATGGCGTGCCCGAGGTGCTGGCGGTGTTTGGCCGGGCCTTCGAACTTACGGGCGGCACGCTCCATCTTGAGCTGCACGACGTCATTGCCAGCGACGAGCACGCCGTCGCGTTGTACACGGCCCGCGGCGAACGGGCCGGCCGGCGGCTGGAAGACCGTACCGTCCAGGTCTGGCACATCCGCGACGGGAAGGCGGCCGAGGTCTGGGTTTATCCAGAGGACCTCTACGTCTCGGATGAGTTCTGGTCCTGACACTCTCAGCCAGCTGACGAGCGTCAAGAGACAGCGGTAACTCCTCGCCGCCGTCCTCAGGGTGTCAGCCCTCCCGAAGGCGGCGACGTCAATAGGGAGCTTTAGGGTTGTCGCATGGGAGTTGCGGCGGGACTGCGGGCGTCGGTGAGTGCAGTGGTGGTGGACGCGGACACCGCGATCCAGGCCGGCAGCGGGGACGTGCCCGTGCTGGCTACCCCCCGGTTGCTGGCACTGGCGGAAGCGGCCACGGTGGCGGCCATCTCGCCGCACCTGCCCCAGGGCGTAACCTCCGTCGGCACGTCGGCATCGCTCGAGCACCGGCGTGCCAGCCCGATAGGTGCCGAGCTGGTCGTGGAGGCGGAGCTGACCGAGATCGACGGGCGCAGGCTGGTGTTCAGCTTCATCGCCCGCGAGAGCGGGCACCAGACGGGAGTGCCTGACGACGACGGCGGCGACGACCGCGTGGTAGGCGCCGGCACGGTGGAACGGGTCCTGGTGGACCGCCAGGCGTTCCTGGCCCGGGCGGCGGGCGGCCACCGGCCCTGACCCGTCGCCGCAGGCAAGCCTCATGGCCGCGGACCGGTGTGACGGCAGGCCGCGGGAGGTCAGATGCCGGTGGTGGAGCGGGGGTAGGCGATCGCGGGGTCGGTGATCACATTCACCAGGTAGGGCACGCCTGACTCGAAGGCCCGGCGCAGGGCGGGCGCGATGTCCTGCGGCCGGGTGACGATCTCTCCGGCGCCGCCCAGGGCCCGGACCACCTCGTCGTAGCGGCAGCGCGGCTGCAGGTCCGCGGCCACGTCGTACCCGTACAAGGCCTGCATGGGATGCTTCTCCAGGCCCCAGATGCCGTTGTTGCCGCAGATCATGACCACCGGCAGCCGGTGCCGCACCAGCGTGTCGGCGTCCATCAGCGAGAACCCCGCCGCGCCGTCACCCAGCAACAGCACCACCTGTGCCTGAGGGCGTGCGATGCGAGCGGCGATCGCGTAGCCCAGGCCCGTGCCCAGGCAGCCGTACGGCCCGGGATCGAGCCACCCGCCTGGACGTTTCGGCTCGACGTACTTGCCCGCGTAGGAGACGAAGTCGCCGCCGTCGCCGATCACCACCGCGTCCTCGTCAAGCAGGCGCGCAAGTTCGCCGTAGACCCGCATCGGGTGGATGGGGTCGGTATCGCTCGCCAGCAGCGCACCGTCGGCCGCCATCGCCTCGGTACGGGCGGCGCGCAGCCGGGGCAGCCACGACTCGTCCCAGGCAGGCACCAGCGCGGTGGGCGCGGCTCCCGTTGCCGGGGATATCAGCCGCGGGACCGCCTCGGCGAGCGCCGTGAAGAACGCCGCGAGATCGCCCGCGGCGGATGCGGCGAGCGCGCCATGGGTGGCGATCTGGTCCGGTGCGTCGGCCACGTGCACCACCCGGGCGGGCGGGGCGCCGTCTTTACCGCCGAACTCGCCGTAGCCCAGCCGGAAGTCCAGCGGCGTGCCCACCACCACGACCAGGTCCGCCTCCCGGAAGGCCACCGACCGCGCGCGGGTGACCAGGAGGTCGTGCCCGGCCGGCAGCACGCCCCTCGCCTGGCCGTTGGTGATCACAGGAAGCCGCAGGTCCTCGGCCGCTGCCAGGGCGGCGGCCTCCGCCCCGCCCAGCCATACATCCGATCCGAGCACCAGCACCGGGCGGCTGGCGCCGGCCAGCAGGCCGGCGATCACGTCCACGTCGGCGGGTGCGGGAGGAGGCGCCGGCGGTGCCATGGTGCTGGCGGGCGCGGCGTCGGCCACATCGCCGAACAGGGCCTCCAGCGAGAAGTCGAGGAACACGGGTCCCCGGTGCGCGGTCGCGGCGATGCGGAACGCCTCGTCGACCGCGGCGCCCACGTGGTCGGCCTGATGCTCGGTCCAGGCGCGCTTGGTGACCGGGGCGAGCAACAGCGGGTGGTCGATCTCCTGCAGGCTGCCCGAGCCCCAGCGGTAGTCCGGTGCCCGGCCGGCCAGCACGACCACGGCGGACCCGTTGAAATGAGCCGTGGTGATCGCGCTGGTGCCGTTCGTCACGCCAGGGCCGGCGGTCAGGACGGCCAGGCCGGGGCTGCGGGTGAGCCGCGCCGTCGCCTCGGCAGCGAACACCGCTGTCTGCTCGTGCCGGACGTCCACCAGCCGCATCGGCGGGTCGGCCTTGACGGCCCCGTCGTAGAGAGGGAACACATGCCCGCCGGAGAGGGTGAACATCGTGGCCACACCGTGCCGGCGGGCTGCCGCCACCGCCCGCGCGCCGCCGTGCCGCGCTGCCTCCCCGCTGCCGCGCTGCGCTGTCTCCCCGCTGCGGCGCTGCGTAGCCTCCCCGGCGCGCTGCGGCGCCTGCGCCGTGCCCGCGCCGGCGGCTTCCTGCCTGCCCTCGGCCATGCCGGCGACGTTACCAGGAGGTCACCACTGCGCCGGGGCGGCGGGGAGCGCGTCAGTGACCGTGCCCGCCGGCGCTACCCGCGTGCCCGCCCGCATGGGCGGTGCGCCCGCCGGGCCACATCGCGGGGCGGGCGCGATGCGATGCATGTCGCGTGA
>DAITAE010000589.1:0-3118 GCA_036824445.1 Streptosporangiaceae bacterium
AGGTCAGAACGGGTGCGCCGCCAGGGACTCGAACCCCGAACCCGCGGATTAAGAGTCCGCTGCTCTGCCAGTTGAGCTAGCGGCGCTTGAGACTCAGTGATGGTAACAGTATCGGCGCGGGCCACGCGAACCGGCTCAGGCCCCGCCCGGGAGGCGGCGAAAGCGCCGTCACCACCCCGCCTGACAGGCGCCGCGGGCCGCTCGGGCCGCCGTGGCCGGCGCCGGTCAGCCGCCGAGGAACCGGCCGAACACCTGTGCCGCGCGGGACTGGCGGCCGGTGCGCGACTCCCGCCGGTCGGCCCAGTTCATGGTGTGCAGGCCGGCATTCACCCCCAGCCACCGCAGCGGCTCCGCCTCCCAGCGGCGTGAGCGGTGGTTCACCCAGGGCAGCCGGGTAAGGTCGCTGCCGGTGCCCAGGATCAGGTCGGCCAGGGTCCGCCCGGCCAGGTTGGTGGTGGTGACACCGTCGCCGACGTAGCCGCCTGCCCAGCCGAGCCCGGTGGCCGGGTCCAGCCCGGCGGAAGCGCACCAGTCGCGCGGGATGCCGAGCGGGCCGCCCCAGCTGTGCGTCACCTTCGCGTCGGCGAGGACCGGGAACAGGTCGGTCAGCGTGTGCCGCAGCGCGTTGAAGACCCGCGGCACCCGGTCGAACTCCGGCCGGATCGCCGACCCCAGGTGATACGGGGCACCACGGCCGCCGAACGCAAGCCGCCCGTCGGCCGTGCGCTGCCCGTAGATGATCATGTGCCGGTGGTCGCCGAACGTCGGCCGGGCCGTCAGCCCGATCTGCGCCCATACCGCTTCCGGCAGCGGCTCCGTCGCGATCATCAGCGAGTACACCGGTGCGATGGCCCGCCCCAGGCCGGGCAGCAGCGGCGTGTAGCCCTCGGTGGCCCGGATCACGTACCGTGCCCGGACGGTGCCGGCTGCCGTGCGCAGGCACCCGGGCGCGATCTCGGTGACCGGGGTGGCCTCGTGGACGGCGACCCCGCGCTTCCGCACCGCTTCGGCCAGGCCGCGCACCAGCCGGGCGGGGTGGATGGCAGCGCAGTGCGGTGTGTAGCTCGCGCCGAGGACGTCGGTCGCTTCGGCGAGCTCGCGCGCCTCGGCGGCGCTCAGCAGGCGCAGGTCGTCCTCGCCGAACCCGAACTTCCGCGCCTCGGCAACCTCCTCACGGGCCCGGTCAAGCTGGGTGGCCGAGCGGGCGAAAGCCACCGTGCCGCCCTTGGCCCAGTGGCAGTCGATGCCTTCCGCCGCCGCGACCCGGCCCACCTCGTCCACGGACCGCTGCATCGCCCGGTACATGGCGATCGCCGCGTCCCGGCCCGCCATCCTGGTGAGCTTGGCCAGCGAGGCGGGGAACAGCGCCGAGCACCAGCCGCCGTTCCGCCCGGACGCGCCGAATCCGGCGATCTGAGCCTCGCAGACCGCGATCCGCAGGCCCGGCTGCGCGACGGCAAGGTAGTAGGCCGTCCACAGGCCGGTGAGACCCGCACCGGCGATGGCCACGTCCACGTCGAGGTCTCCCGGCAGCGGATCGCTGGGGGCCAGCGAGCCCGGCACCGAGTCCAGCCAGTACGACAGTGACCGGTATGTCTCCTCTGAAGGCATGCCGACATGGTGACATGATTCCGGCCGGCGGGCTGCGCCCGGCCGCGTACATCGGGTGGCATCACCGCCGGCACTCGCGGTGGTCGGGCATTCTGGTGGCATGCCCGTCGATACACCCGCCTTCGAGGCGCTGCCCGGCCACCGCCAATCGTTTGGCCCCTATCGGGTTTGCCTGGTCTGCCTGGGGAACATCTGCCGCTCACCCATGGCCGAGGTGGTGCTGCGCGAGGAACTGGCGCGCGCGGGCCTGGCGGGTGCGGTAACGGCCGAGAGCGCGGGTACCGGCGACTGGCACGTGGGGGAGCGGATGTACGGCCCGGCCAGGGCGGAACTCAGCCGGCACGGCTACGACGGGTCCGCCCACCGCGCCCGCCAGATCGAGCCGTCCTGGCTCGCCGCCTGTGACCTGGTGGTCGCGATGGACCGGCACAATCTCGCCGCGCTGCGCGCGATGGCGCCGGATCCCGAGACGGCCGGGCGGATCCGGCTGATGCGCTCGTTCGACCCCGCGCTCACGGCGCGCGACCCGTACCGGGGCGAGGTGCCGGATCCGTTCGGCGGCACCGACGAGGAGGTCGCACTGGCGTTCGGCCTGATCGACGCCGCCGCGAAGGGGCTGGCCCGGCAGCTCGCCGGGTTCCTGGGCACGCAACCCGCGGGCAGGTGACCGGGCACGGCGACGGGGAGGTCGCCCAGCGGCTGGAGCGGCTGACCGGCGCTGGGGTCAGGGAACTGCGGCTCACCGGCTCCCAGCATCAGTCCCGCCACTACCGGGCCGCGCTCGCCGACGGCCGGATCGTGTTCGTCAAGGAAGCAGCCGCTGGCGTGGGCGCCGCGCTGCGGGCCGAGGCAAGGGGGCTCGGCTGGCTCGGCGAGGCCGCCGCGGTGCCGGTGCCCGACGTGATCGGGTGCGACGAGTCCATGCTGGTCATCTCCTGGGTACCGGCCGGGGCGGCGGACCCGGCCGCGGCCGGGCGGTTCGGGCGGGACCTGGCGCTCATGCACGCGGCCGGCGCGGACCGGTTCGGGGCGCCCTGGCCGGGATTCATCGCCAGCCTTCCGCTGCCAAACGATGGGCCAGCGGCCTGCCAGGATGCCCGCGCGGGTCCGGAGGGAGCCCCCGGTGACCGGGCCGGCCAAAAGGGCGCCGGCGCCTGGCCGGACTGGTACGCGAGCCGGCGGCTCCTGCCCTTCCTGCGCACGGCGGTCGACGCGGGCGCGCTGCGCCCGGCGCAGGCCCGGGACGTGGAGGCCGTCGTGGCCCGTATCGGCGAGCTGGCCGGCCCGGCCGAGCCGCCGAGCCGCATCCACGGGGACTGCTGGTCCGGGAACGTGCTGTGGTCGGGCGGGCGCGGCTGGCTGATCGACCCGGCCGCGCACGGCGGGCACCGGGAGACCGACCTGGCCATGCTGGCCCTGTTCGGGGCGCCGTACCTGGACCGGATTCTGGGTGCCTACGCCGACCAGGCGCCACTGGCACCGGGGTGGCGCCAGCGTGTCCCGCTGC
>DAITAE010000590.1:0-3107 GCA_036824445.1 Streptosporangiaceae bacterium
CCTTGTTGACGTGCTCAAGCAGCGGCTTGGGCGCGCCGTCCACCAGGTCCTTGGCTTCCTTCAGGCCAAGGCTGGTCAGCGTGCGGACCTCCTTGATGACCTGGATCTTCTTGTCACCCGCCGCTTCGAGAACGACGTCGAACTCATCCTTCTCCTCGACCTCCGCCTCGGCGGCGCCGCCACCGGCGCCCGGCGCCGCGGCGGCCACCGCGACGGGGGCCGCGGCCTTGACGTCGAAGGTCTCCTCGAACTTCTTGACGAAGTCCGACAGCTCGAGGAGGGTCATCTCCTTGAACGCGTCGAGCATGTCATCGGTGCTGAGCTTGGCCATGGTGGTCATTCCTCCGTCTGGTCCTGGTCCGCGGCGGCGGTATCGGCCACGGCCTCGTCGTTAGGTGTCCCGGTTGGGGTCTGGTCGGTGCCGGCCGGGCCCGCGCCAGCCGCGCCGTCGGCGTCCCGCTGCGCCTGGAGTGCTCCGGCCAGCCGGGCCATCTGGACCGGGAGCGCGGCCAGCGTGGCCGCCGCGTTCTCCATAGACGCCTTCATGGCGCCGGCGAGCATGGCCAGCAGCACCTCGCGCGACTCGAGCTCGGCGAGCCGTGCGATCTCGGACGGGCTCATCGGCTGACCGTCGATCACCCCGCCCTTGATCACCAGGGCCGGGTTGGCCCTGGCGAAGTCGCGCAGGCCCTTGGCCGCCTCCACCACATCGCCCTTGACGAACGCGATCGCCGACGGCCCGACGAGCAGCCCGTCCAGCTCCGCGGCGATGCCTGCCTCGGCCGCCGCCAGCTTGGTCAGGGTGTTCTTGACCACACTGAACGTCGCCTGCTCGCCGAGCGCATGGCGCAGGTCGGCGAGCTGGGCCACGGTCAGGCCCCGGTACTCGGCCAGCACGGCGCCGCTGGAGCTCTGGAACCGCTCGGTCAGCTCGGCGACCGCGGCCACCTTCTCCGCCCTTGCCATGGGCCTCCTTTCCTGCGCCGGTCGGCCCTTGCCTGGGGCAAGGGCACCGGCCGCGTCCGGCGTCGGCAAGGGGCCCGGCACGACGAACGCCCCGGCGCGCGGCACCAGGGCGTGGACGCCGTCCGTGTCAAGAGGGGACCAGAACGGCGGTTCAGCTCTAACGCCTGCGCGGGCCGCCCGCGGCTAAGCGGGTCCTTCGGTCACCGCGTACTGGGCACGCGGCAACGACCGACGGTCTTTGGCTGGAGATCAGCGTACCTGCAAGCACGCGCGCCCGCGAACACTCCGGCCGGGTGACGGGGTCCGGGGCGTGCCGGGATCAGCCGGCCTGGGCTTCGACTTCGGTGAGGCCGCGGGTCTTGCCGGGGTCGACCGGGATGCTCGGGCCCATCGTGGTGGTCAGGGCGACCTTCCTGAGGTACCGGCCCTTGGCCGCCGACGGCTTGAGCCGGAGGATCTCGTCGATGGCGGCCGCGTAGTTCTCCACTAGCGCCGCGTCGGTGAAGGACGCCTTGCCGATGACGAAGTGGAGGTTGGCGTGCCGGTCTACCCGGAACTCGATCTTGCCGCCCTTGATGTCGGTGACGGCCTTCCCCACGTCGGGCGTGACCGTGCCGGTCTTGGGGTTAGGCATGAGCCCGCGCGGCCCGAGCACCCGGCCGAGCCGGCCTACCTTGCCCATCAGGTCGGGGGTGGCGACGACCGCGTCGAAGTCCAGGAACCCGCCCTGGATGCGCTCGATGAGGTCGTCGGAGCCGACGTAGTCGGCGCCCGCCGCCCGCGCTTCCTCCGCCCGGTCGCCCGTGGCGAAGGCGAGCACCCGGGCGGTCTTGCCGGTGCCGTTGGGCAGGTTCACCGTGCCGCGGACCATCTGGTCCGCCTTGCGCGGGTCCACCCCGAGCCGGAGCGCCACCTCGACGGTGGGGTCGAACTTGGTGCCGGAGGTCTTCCTTGCCAGCGCGACCGCCTCGGCCGGACTGTAGAGCCGGTCCCGGTCGATCTGGGCCTCCGCGGCCCGGAACGCCTTGCTGCGCTTCATGTTCTTCTCTCCTTAACGAAATGGAGGTCGTGGTCCACGGGCCAAGCGCTGGCCCTGCCACATCCGGGACTGACGCCCCGGACCCATCTGCAGTTCTCATTGCTGCCCCTATAGGGGCAACAATATGAACAGATGTTCGTGGGTGTTTAGTCCTTGACGGTGATCCCCATCGAGCGGGCGGTGCCCGCGATGATCTTCTCGGCCGCCTCGATCGTGTTCGCGTTGAGGTCGGGCATCTTGGTCTGCGCGATCTCGCGCACCTGCGCGGCGGTCACCGAGCCGACCTTCTCCGTGTGCGGCGTGCCGCTTCCCTTGTCAACGCCGGCCGCCTTCTTGATCAGCTCGGGGGCGGGCGGGGTCTTGGTGATGAACGAGAACGACCTGTCCTCGTAGATCGTGATCTCGACGGGGATGACGTTGCCCCGCTGGGACTCGGTCGCCGCGTTGTACTGCCGGCAGAAGTCCATGATGTTGACGCCGTGCGGGCCCAGGGCAGTGCCCACCGGCGGTGCCGGGGTGGCCGCGCCCGCGTTCAGCTGCACCTTGACGACCGCAGCTATCTTCTTCCTTCTGGGAGCCATCGGTGGGTCCTGTTCCTGTTCCTGATTCCTGTTCCGTGGTTGCCCGCGCGCCTGTGGTCAGATCGTCCGTGGTCAGAGTTTGGAGACCTGGTCGAACGAGAGCTCGACCGGTGTCTCCCGGCCGAAGATCGACACGAGCACCTTGAGCTTCTGGGTGTCGGGGTTGATCTCGCTCACGGTGGCCGGCAGCGTCGCGAACGGGCCGTCCATCACCGTAACGGATTCGCCCACCTCGTATTCCACCGACAGTTGGGTGATCTCGGCCTTCGCCGCCTTCTCCTGAGGTTCCGGGGCGAGCAGCGTGGCCACCTCGGTCAGGCTGAGCGGGGACGGCCGGCTCGACAGGCCGACGAAACCCGTCACCCCCGGCGTGTTGCGCACCGCGGCCCACGACTCGTCGGTGAGGTCCATCCGGACCAGGATGTAGCCGGGCAGGACCTTCTCCGACACTTGCTGGCGCTTGCCTCCCTTGATCTCGGTCACCTGGTGCACCGGGACCTCGATCTGGAAGATGTAGTCCT
>DAITAE010000078.1:0-9689 GCA_036824445.1 Streptosporangiaceae bacterium
AGCGGGCCGGCCCGTCCACCGGCATGCCGACCAAGACCGAGCAGGCCGACCTGCTCATGGCCCTCTACGGCAGGAACGGCGAGTCGCCGGTCCCGGTGCTGGCACCCGCCACGCCATCGGACTGCTTCGACACCGCGCTGGAAGCCGTCCGGATCGCGACCAAGTACCGCACTCCCGTGGTCATTCTCTCCGACGGCTATCTGGCCAACGGATCCGAGCCGTGGCGCATCCCCGCTGTCTCCGACCTCCCCAGGCTGCGGGACGAGTTCACGTACGCCAGCCCCAACGAGTGGCGCGGTGACGACGGCAAGGTCGAGTTCCAGCCGTTCCGGAGGGACTCGGAGACGCTCGCCCGGCCATGGGCCATCCCGGGCATGCCCGGCCTGGAGCACCGGATCGGCGGCATCGAGAAGGCCGACGGGGCCGGCACCATCTCCTACGACCCGGATAACCACGACAAGATGGTCCGGCTGCGCCAGGCCAAGATTGACCGCATCGCGCGCGACATCGGCCCGCTCGAGGTGGACGACCCGGACGGCCATGCGCGGGTGCTCGTACTCGGCTGGGGCTCGACCTTCGGCTCGATCGGGGCGGCGGTGCGCCGGGTCCGGCTGGCCGGGGGATCGGTCGCCCAGGCGCACCTCCGGCACCTGTCGCCGTTTCCGGCCAACCTGGGCGAGGTGCTGGCCGCCTACGAGAAGGTGCTGGTTCCCGAGATCAACCTCGGGCAGCTGGCGCTGCTGCTCCGCGGGCGCTACCTCACCGACGTCATCCCCTACAACCGGGTCCGCGGCCTCCCGTTCCGGGCCGCCGAGCTCGCCGGGATCATCCAGGATGTGATCACTGATGTCTGACATCATGGCCAACGACGGCGCCGACGCGGCCGCTCACCGTCCGGCCTCGCTCACACTGGTACCGGTCGCGGACGAGAAGCTCAGCACCAAAGAGTTCAAGTCCGACCAGGAAGTGCGGTGGTGCCCCGGCTGCGGCGACTACGCGATCCTGGCCGCCTTCCAGGCGTTCCTGCCCGACCTGGAGATCCCGCGCGAGAACCTGGTCATCATCTCCGGGATTGGCTGCTCCTCCCGGCTGCCGTATTACGTGGACAGCTACGGGATGCACTCGATTCACGGCCGGGCCCCGGCGATCGCCACCGGCCTGGCCTGCACCCGTCCCGACCTGTCGGTATGGGTGATCACCGGTGACGGCGACGCGCTCTCGATCGGCGGCAACCACCTGATCCACGCCCTGCGCCGCAACGTCAACCTCAAGATCCTGCTGTTCAACAACCGGATCTACGGGCTCACCAAGGGCCAGTACTCGCCCACGTCCGAGCAGGGGAAGGTGACCAAGTCGACCCCGTTCGGCTCGCTGGACACCCCGTTCAACCCGCTGTCGCTGGCCATCGGCGCCGAGGCCGGCTTCGTCGCCCGCACGATCGACTCCGACCGCAAGCACCTCACCAGCGTGCTGCGGGCGGCGGCGGATCACCGGGGAGCGGCCTTCGTCGAGATCTACCAGAACTGCCCGATCTTCAATGACGAGGCGTTCGCGCCGCTGACCGACCCTGCGAGCAGGGATGACCGGATGATCCGGCTGGAGCAAGGTGAGCCGGTCCGGTTCGGCGCGGACCGTGGCATGGGCCTGCGGTTCGGCCGCTACGGGGCGCTGGAAGCGGCCGAGGTGGCCAGGGCCGGCGAAGGCTCGCTGCTTGCGCACGACGCCGGGGAGGCCGACCCCGGCTACGCGTTCGCCCTGTCGCGGCTCGGCGGGGCCGACTTCACGCACACGCCGATCGGGGTGTTCCGCAAGGTCGCCCGCCCCAGTTACGACGAGCTGATGGCCGCCCAGCTGGAAGAGGCCCGTGCCAAGCAGGGCCAGGGTGATCTGGCGGCGCTGCTGGCGGGCCCCGACACCTGGCAGGTCGCCTGACCGCAGCGGGTCCCGGCCGCTGCCGCCCTCCCACGCACCCCGCTCGCCGCAGGCGCCAATCGTGATCATGGGATAGCTATCGTTCTAGCAGTAGTAATCCCATGATCACGATGTTGCGTGGCGGGGCGTGGGCACATGGGCCACGACGAACCTATCGTTATGTCGCTTTTGCCGGTTTCGTGGCTGCGGGCTGACCCGAGGAGGGCGTCATGAACGTGCGGGTGAAGCACGATGGGCCGGTCACCACCGTCATCCTGGACCGCCCGACGGTGCGCAACGCTGTGGACGGGCCGACCGCGGCCGCCCTGGCCGGTGCCTTCCGCGCGTTCGACGCCGACGACGGCGCTCGCGTGGCCGTCCTGTGGGGTGCGGGCGGGACGTTCTGCGCCGGTGCCGACCTCAAGGCGGCCGACGGCCCGGACGGCAACCGGGCCGAGCCGGACGGCGACGGTCCGATGGGCCCGACCCGGTTGCGCCTCACCAAACCGGTCATCGCCGCGATCGCGGGCCACGCCGTGGCGGGAGGCCTGGAACTGGCGCTGTGGTGCGACCTGCGGGTGGCTGAGGAGGACGCGGTCCTGGGCGTGTTCTGCCGGCGCTGGGGCGTGCCGCTGATCGACGGCGGCACGGTGCGGTTGCCCCGCGTGGTCGGCCTGGGCCGCGCGCTGGACATGATCCTGACCGGGCGGCCGGTCGCCGCTCCCGAGGCGCTGGCGATGGGCCTGGCCGACCGGGTGGTCCCGCCGGGCCAGGCGCGATCGGCGGCGGAGGCGCTGGCACACGAGATCGCCGCGCTCCCCCAGCAGTGCCTGCGCAGCGACCGGGCGTCCACGCTGGAAGGCGGCTGGCTCGGCGAGGACGAGGCGATGGCGAACGAGTTCCGCCGTGGCATCGCGGTGCTGGCCGGGCCCGGCATCGCCGCCGGTGTGGACCGGTTCCGCGGCGGTGCAGGCCGCGGCGGGGCATCCGGACAGCTGGAGCGATCATGAAGCACGTTGGCATTCTCGCCACAGCACCGAAGGAGCCGCGCTGTGCTTCCTCACGTTCTGCCAGGAAGGGTTCCGGCGGCTGGACCGCAACGAGCACCGGGGCTGTGACGCGGTCGCCCTCGTCTGCACCGAGATCCCGCTCCTGGTGACGCCGGAGGTGTCCCCGCTTCCAACGCTGGACTCGACCCGCCTGCTCGCCCGCGCCGCCTTCGACGTTGCCGTCGGCGCGCAGCCCATCCCCACATGGCGCGGCGGGCCAGCCAAGAGCTGACGCCCAGCCTGGCTGGAACCGCCGGGGTTCTACCGTGAGCTGGCCTCGTTCTGGCCGGGCAGCGGTGCGCAACGGTCAGCGAGGGCATCCAGCACAGCGACGTGCGGTGGCGGAACGGTGATGTCCAGGGCCAGGGCGCCACCGGTGGCCGTCAGGGTGAAGGTGAAGAATGAGCAGCACTCCGTCTCGGCCGCTGCCAGCGCCGCAGCCCGCGCAGCGGCCTGCGGGCTGGGCTGGAGATCGAGATGCAGCCGGGTGGGCTCGGCGCGGGCAACGCCCCGCACGGTCTCCGCGAAGAGGCTGCCGAATTCGGCCGCCCGCAGCGGCCGCTCCGACGTGGGCAGCGTGCACGCATCAGGTGCCCAGGCTCCGATGGGGTCGGGCTGGCTGTGTTCCATGTCCGGTTTCCTTCCCTGCCACGAGCCTAGCTGCGGGGCGCAACCGCCCTGGTGAGGCGTCCCGCGCGACGGTACCTGAGCCATCCATGGGCCCGGCACGGTGGCCTTTCGATTGGCAATATGGCGCCGCGGATAACTGGCCATAGCCGTCACACGAACGGCGCGGTACTATCCAGCGAGCACCCGCGCCTGTGATCAGGACCTCGATCTGCTCCTGCCATTTCGAGCAGGTCCTCCCCCGCCCTGGCGAGGCGAAGCTCCGGTTCGCTTGCGCCGTCCGCCAGCATCAGCGCGACCGGCTTCCGTAATGCCGTAAACACTGCAATACTGCGTAAATGACGGCTCTCAGCGTTGCCCTGCTCAACCTCAAGCCGGGCACGGGCAAGACCACATCAGCGGTCTGGCTGGCTCACGTCTTCGTCCAGGCTGGAAAGCAAGTGCTGCTGGTGGACGCGGACCCTTCCGGTAGCGCGCTGGAATGGTCCGATCTCGCCGCCATGAATCCGCAGGTGCCCCCCAAGGCGGCGTTCCCGTTCCGGATCGTGGCCCTGCCCTCACGTGGCCTGCATCAGCGTGTACCCGAGATCGCCCACGACGATGACGTGGTGATCATCGACGCCCCACAGCTGGAGGACCATGCCGCCATCGCCCGGTCGGCGATGCGGTACGTCGACGAGATCCTCATCCCATGCGCGCCGAGCCCCATCGAGATCAACCGCACCACACCCGTCCGGGAGGAGATCACCGAAGTTGAAGCGCTGCGGGAACGGCCCGCCCGGGCGGCGGTCCTGCTGAACAGGTGCATCACCCGCGCGCACTCCACGACCAACGCCAGAGAGGCCCTGGAGGGCCTAGGCTATGACGTGCTGCGGACGGCCGTGCCAAGGCTCGAGGTTTACGCCCAGAGCTTTGGCGTGCCGATTCCCGAGACAGGCCGCGACGTGTGGCGCGGCGTGGCCCACGACCTCATCGAGCGATGCGTTCCTCTCGGGAAGGTGCCGTTATGACCACAGAGCGGGAGCGGCGCAAAGCACAGATGACTGCCGCCGCGACCAGCCGCAAAGAACCCGGCGCTCGTCCGGCCGGCAAGACCGCGATCCGCTCAAAGCCGGTAAGGATCACCCTGGATCTGAGCCCCGAACTCTACCGGCAGCTCACCCGGTGGGCGCACTCGGCGGCGATCGAACTGGATGTGCCGCGCGTTGCCCTGGCCGACGCGGTGCGGGCGATGATCCGGGTCTCCATAGAGAGCCCGGACGAGGTCATCGAGCGGCTTCGCCGCGATCGCGAGCAGTAGCCGCCAACCGCGCAGGTCTCGTGGAGAAGGCCGGGCAGTCCTCGGAAAGCGCACGCACCCGGTGACCAGGCGTGCGATGGTCTAGATAGCAGCGCAGCCCGTGAGCGGGGTCGGCGCCGCGGCGACGGACGAGCTGGCCGGTATCCGCTGGCTCAGCCAGGCTGGGACGGACGAGCCGAAGCCCGGCATTTCATGAGCCAGTCCGCGAGTACCTGCGGAGGGTGTTGTGAGTGCAAAGAGCTGGGTCGCGGTGGTCCTGGCGGTAGTCGCGCTCTGCGTGGCGGTTGGCTTTGCCGTCGCAGCCAGCCTGGATTTCGTCTTTCTCGGTCTCGCTGTGGTGGTTGCCGTGTCCGCGACGTATTTCGCGGGACGGCTGGATAAGCGGCGCGGCGACGGCTGAACTGCAGGAGTACCGCGAGCCTCGCCATTTAGCATGAGGCGAGGTGTGCAGTGAGCGATACGGTCGAGTTCGGTGGCTGGCGTCCACCACCACCGTGGATATGGCTTATCGCCGGAGTTGCCACCCTGGCACTGCTGGCCGGCGTGATCACCGCTCACACCCGGCCGCGCAACGCTGCGTCCGCCCGGCCGAAGTCACCGTCGCCCGCCGCAACGCCACTTCACGGCTTGCGCGCTATGGCGGTGGGGGCCCTGGCCCGGTGGCCCGCGGCCGAGGGGGCGTGCGGCTCGCCCGCCTACCTGCCGCGAATACGCCTGGCCCCGTACAGCTCGGATGCCCACCCGACAGTGCTCGTCGGTGGCGTCGCGCTGCGGCAGGTCACCCTTGGCCGTGCCGGTTCGAGAACGCTGCCAGGGCTGCGGAATCAAGGCCTGGTGGTCACCAAGTTGATCGCGGGACCGGATGCCGACTATGCGTTCGTCGACCCGCGGTGCAGCGGTTACCTGTGGGTCTACCGGATCGTGGCAGGCGTTGCCAGCCTGCTCGATACGCCCGCGGACGACCTGCTCGGCGGCCCCCAGCACGCGTGGGCGGTGACCTACGCGCCGAGAACGGTGCTGACTCCGCTGAACGGCGGCCGGAAGGTCGCGCTCAAGCCTCGCACCAACCCGGTCGCCGATACGGCGGATGGCCTGGTGGTGGCCTACCGCCCCCGGGAGGGCGGGCCGGATACCGTCAAGCTCCTCGACCCGGATACCGGCGCACTGCGGCGCCGTCTGGCCACGGGCTTGCCCATCGGCGCGGGCGGTCACGTCGTGCTGGTGGCCCGCCCCGGGTGTGGCGCGCCGCCGACACACAGCACATGCACCCTGGAGGGCATCGACCTGAAGACGGGGCGGGCGACGGCCAGGTTCGAGTTGCCAGCTGGCCGCGCGCCGGTCTCGGATGCCGTCTTCAGCCCAGACGGCACGGCGGCCGCCTTCCAGCTCGCGCGGGCCAGGCAGGATCCGCGTTCCACGACGGGGCGCCCGGCCCGGCCCGCCGACGTGGCGGTCCTTCATCTCCCGAAGGCCGGCCATCACCTCCGGAAGGGCGGCTTTGACATCGTGCCTGGCCTCGAGCTGCCGCCCGGGACGGGTGCCGGGCTGGCGTGGGACGCCACCGGGGGCTTGCTGCTGGCGACGGTGAACGAGGGAAACCGGGGCGCGCTGCTGGCCTGGCGACAGGGTATGCCAGGTCCCGCGCTGGTGGCCGAACTGCCGGGGCCGCTCATGGTGGCGCCGCCGCTGCTTCCGGAGCCACCCACGCGGCACAATAGCTAACCGGCCGCGCCGAGGCAGAAGCACAGGACACATAGGCTGGCTAGCTCTGGGCCTGGGCGCTCGACCAGCGTAAGGCAATCGAGAGGAGCGGCGTGGACGGCATGCGGCTGCGGCCCGGCCGACCCTTGCTGGCTGGGCCCGCCCGTCCCTGGGCGGGTGCGCTGCTGGCATTCTGCGCGATCCTCGTCGCCGGGCTGGGCGCGCTATTCGCACACCAGGCCCAAGCGGACCGGTTCGATCACGCCATCGACTCGCCAATCATTTCGTGGCTTGGCGGCCATCCACGGCTTCTGCTGTGGCTCGCCGCTCCGGGCTCGCTGGTTCCGGCGGGCGTGCTGTGCGCAGCCATCGTCGTGTCGTGCCTGCTTACCGGCCGTCTTAACGGAGCCGTGCTGGCCGCGGCAGCCGTCCCAGCTGCCGTCGGACTGGACGAAGGCCTGCTCAAGCCCCTGGTCCACCGCACCTATCTGGGCAACGTCGTCTATCCGAGCGGGCACACCACAGCCATGATCACGCTGGCCGCGACGGTCACGGTGCTGCTTCTCATCCCGCCGCAGCCAGCCAGGGCAGGAGCGCTGCGCGTGCTGATCCCGGCGGCGGCGTGCGTGCTGGGAGCCGTCGCCGCCGTGGCCCTCATCGGGCTGCGCTGGCACTACTTCACCGATACCGTGGCCGGCGCCGCTGTCGGCATCGGAACGGTCTGCGGGCTCGCGCTGATTCTTGACCTGCCTGCGGTCAGACGGCGGCTTGCCGCGGTCAGCCGCCAGCCGTCGGCGGCTCAGCCGCCCGCGCCGACGCAGCGCTGCCCGGTGCCGGAGAGCTCCGGGAAGGATCGCTATACGCCTTGATCCGCAGATCGCCCGGCCTCACCGTGCTTCCGGGCCTTGACCGCCAGGACGGCAGGCGTGGGCTCGCCGCCTTCGGCGAACTGTTCGGGTCTCAGGCCCGCGTCGAGAAAGGCGTGCAGCAGTGCGGGCAGCGGCCAGTGGGTGGCGCCGACCTTGTCGCGTACCCCTCTGTCGGTCCAGGACGCCTTCGTCCAGTGACTGTCGAGGTAGCCGCGGCGGATCACTACCGCGTCCACGTCGCTGCAGTCGGCGAACCCGCCGCAGAAGCAGGGATGGACGCCCACGTGCACGAACACACCGCCAGGGCGCAGCACCCGGACTGCCTCGCGCAACACGGCGGGGTAGCCGGGCATATCGGTGTGGGCCATCACCGAGATGGCGGCGGGAACGGCGCTGTCCCGAACTCGCAGCCGTCCGGCGTCAGCCTGTGCGACGGGCAGACGCCTCCGTACTGTCCCTGTTGTCGCATGCTCCTGAAAGCGGGCCGGCTTTCAATGGCAGCACAAGCCCCAACATGGCCCCTGCCCGGCGCGTGAAACACGCCCCTGCCTCGACCTGGCGCTAGGCACCCTGACCGGGTGGCTGGTCCTCGCGTAGCCAGCGGCCGATCCGCTCGATAGCCTCATCTGCCTCCGGCAGCAACCCGGCGAAAGCGTGCCAGACATGCGGCATCTCCGCCCAGATTTCGAGTGTCACGCCGACACCGGCAGCCTGTGCCGCCGCGGCGAACCGAACGGAGTCGTCGCGCAGAATCTCGGCGTCCCCGGCCTGGATCAAGACCGGCGGCAGGCCGTGCAGGTCGGCGTAGAGCGGCGAGGCATACGGGTGCCGGGCATCCTGCCCGGCCAGGTACCATTCCGCCGCCTCCCGCGCGCCATCCGGCGTGAGCATCACATCGACGGCCGCCCGGCTGCGCAGCGACTCGCCGCCCAGGTCCAGGTCGGTCCACGGCGAGATGACGACGGCCGCGCCGGGCAGCGGGGCGCCGGCGTCACGCAGCGCCACGAGCGCCGCGAGGGCCAGGCCGCCACCTGAGGAGTCGCCACTGATGACGACCTGCCGGGCGGGCGTGCCGCCGGCGACGAGCCAGCGGTAAGCGGTCAGCGCGTCCTCGACGGCCGCCGGGAACCGATGCTCGGGGGCCAGGCGGTAGCTGGCGCTGAGCACCCGCGCCTGCGCCGCCGCCGACAGCAGCGCGAGCAAGCCCCGGAGCCGGGCGGGCGAGCCCAGGTGGTAGGCGCCGCCGTGGAAGTGCAGCACCACCCGCTCGCCGGTCACCCCGGCCGCGACCACCCACTCCGCCGGAACGCCATTTGCGTCGACCGGATCGACCTGCGTGCCCTCGCGCAGCGGCGCGCCGGCTGAGGCCATCAGCGCGCGGCGCTCCTGGAGCGTCAGGGTGCCCAGGTCAGCGCCGCCCACGAGCTCAAGCACGGCCTTGAGCTGCTCACTAGCCATCCTGGCATCCTCCCGTCGGCGGCCCCTGGCCGGAATCCTCACAGCCCGCGACCCGGCCGGCAACTGAATAAACGCCTGCCGCCGACTGGCCCGGGCGCGGAAGGCTTCGGCTCCGCCAGACTTGGAAAATGGATGAGACATCGATTACGGCTGCTGGTGCGATCGACACGTTCCTGGTACTGCTGATCGGTATCGGGCCGAAGATCGCGCTGGTCCCGTTCGTGGAAATCACCGCTCCACTTGACCCGGCCACCAAGCGGCGGGTACTGCGCAAGATGCTGACCACGGCGGCCGCCGTGGCCGTGCTGCTTATGGTGCTAGGTGAGCTGTTGCGCGGTTTGCTGCACTTTTCGATCGGGTCGTTGTCGATCGCCGGCGGCGTGATCTTGCTCGTGCTTGCGGTGTGGATGGTGCTTTCGCCACCGGATGGCAGCAGCCACAGCACCGCCGGGAAGGACCCGATGCAGCTGGCCCTCTTTCCGCTGGCCGTGCCGTACCTGCTCAACCCGGTGGGCATTGTCGGCCTGATGACGATCTCCGCTGAGGCGAAGTCGCTGAGCGTCTTCGCTGTGGAGTTCGGCATCCTCGTGTTCGTCCTGCTGATAGATGTGGCGGTGTTCCGGTGGGCGAACCGGGTGAGTGAGAAGCTCGACGAGGGCCGGATGCTGATCACCGAGAAGGTGTTCGGGTTCCTCATCGCCGCGATTGCCGTGCAGCTGGTCCTCGACGGCATGGTGCAGATAGGAGTCCTTGCGTCGGTTCCGCACTGAGCGC
>DAITAE010000078.1:9789-11758 GCA_036824445.1 Streptosporangiaceae bacterium
GCAATCCGGTGTCGGTGCCATCTCCCACCCAGGCGACGTACCCGTCAGGGCGGATCACCACGGCGGCCGGGGCGCTGACTGAGCCCAGGACCGGAAGCTCCCACGGGCCGCCATATTCAGCATCGATCAGCTGGACCCGGTCAGTCCACGGTGTGATGTCGAGGACGCGTGGCTGATCGAGGTTGAGCAGCACCGGCTTGGCGCCGTGCAAGAGCTCATAGACGCGGAGCGGGCCATCGGCGGTCGCGATGTCCAGATCGGGCATGCGTCGCCCGAGCAGGGGATGTCCCGGTCCGAGGTCGTAGTGGATGTCGAGACCCGACATCATGGCGGCGATACTCTGACGAGGCTCGTCCATGCTGAGTAGCTCGGTCATGGTGTTGCGCAGGGCCTGGTGACGGTCGCCGGGGCTGGTCAGTGCGACTTGGGCCATGGTGGTCTGCAACACTCGGGCGCCGACCGGATGACGTTCGTCGTGGTAGGTGTCCAGCAGGCTCTGGGGTGATGTCTTCTTGACCACCTGGGCCAGCTTCCACCCCAGGTTCACGGCATCCTGGACACCGGTGTTGAGACCTTGACCACCGAGCGGGGCATGCACGTGTGCAGCATCGCCCGCCAGAAGAATGCGCCCCTTGCGATACGACGCCGCCTGCCGGGTGTTGTCCGTAAAACGGGAGGTCCAGCTCAGGCTGTGCACACCGTAGTCCGTCCCGTCGGCGGCGATGAGTGCCTCGCTGACGTCCTGCAGGGTGGGCTCGCTGGTGTGCTCGACCTGGCGTTCGGTCAGGACGACCCGAATCCGGTCTCCGCCCTCGGCCGGGCCGATCCCACCGCCCGGACGCAGGCCGAACTCCGGCATCTCGGCCATCTCGACATCGGCCATGAGCCAGCTCGTCGATGGATCCCACCCGGCGAACTCGATATCGGCCGCCTTTCGGATCACACTGCTGCCCCCGTCGCACCCGACCAGGTAGTCCGCCCGGATCGACGTGCCGTCGGACAGCGCGACGTCGACGCCGGTGTCGTCCTGGGTGAACCCTGTCACCTCACGTTCGCGCGTGGTCGGCACCCCGAGCTCTTGGACCCAGGTAGCCAGCAGGCGCTCGGTCTGAATCTGCGGGAGGGCGAGCCCGTAGTTGCGGCGGGATGGGAAATCACTGATGTCCAAGCGGATTCGGCCGAATCCCTGGATCTGCATCGCCTGCCCCTCCTCGAGAAACCGATCGGCGACGCCACGCTGATCGAGCACTTCGATGGTGCGCGCGTGCAGACCGCCGGCCCGTGCGCGGTCGGGATCCGGAGTGGCGCGTCGTTCAACGATGACGACATCGACCTGGGCCAGGGCCAGCTCAGCCGCCAGCATCATTCCTGTCGGGCCTCCGCCGGCGATCACCACCGCATGATTGGCCATCCGCCACTCCTTCGGTTCCGTCGCCTGTGGGTTCAGTCTGAGACTGTGCACCACCACTCGGATCTTGCGGTGATCAACTCTGATCTTGGGTGATCTAAGTTGATCATGTGACCGTTGATCACGGGGCACCGGAACCGGCCTACCAGCAGCTAGCCGCCATCCTCCGGACAAGGATCGCCAAAGGCGAGTGGCGCAACGGCCCCCTGCCATCCGTGAAGCAACTCCAGCAGGAGCACGACGTAGGCCGTGACACGGTCCTGCGAGCGGTCGAGATCCTCCGCGACGAAGGACTGGTCTTCACCGTCCCCCGGCGAGGCACCTACGTCAGCCCAGCCGCCAAGTAGCGGGCCGCAGAGCCACGTCCTGAGGCTCAGCAAGCCCGCCACTAGATACAGACGGCTTCAGCGGCTCAGCCGTCGGCGCTCACCACACCTATCGGGCACGACACGCCTGTGCCGTGGTCCGGGCAGTATCCGTACGGGTTCTTGGCGTCGGACAGGTATTGCTGGTGGTAATCCTCGGCGAAGTAGAACTCACCAGCTGGCACGATCTCGGTGG
>DAITAE010000591.1:0-3099 GCA_036824445.1 Streptosporangiaceae bacterium
AGACGGGACAAGTGAGAAAGGACAACGGGTGTCCCGTCTCACCGAACTTGGCCCTGGCGGCACGCCGCTGACCTGTGGCGGACCAGATTCGCTGAGTCGGCGTCCAGCTGGGTTGTCTCACTGAATCTGGCCCCTCAGCGCCGTTCTCTCGGCGGTGTCTCACTGAGAGGAATCGTCAAATCCTGTGGATCGCCGGTCCCGCATGATCACGCGGCGACCTCGTGGGTCTTCTCGTCTGGCGCCTCCTTGGGTCGCTCGACCAGCTTTCCCTTCTCGAACCTCGCTCCGGCACGCACCAGGGCGACCAGGTGCGGGCCGTTGACCGCGCGCCAGCGCTCCTGAGCCGCCTCCAGCAGCTTGAACACCATCGCCAGCCCGGCCTCCTTGTTGCCAGGGCCCTTGGTGACGCGGGTTCTGGCCCGGACCGGGGAGAAGGTCGACTCGATGGGATTCGTGGTCCGAAGGTGCAGCCAGTGCTCCGCCGGATAGTCGAAGAACGCCAGCAGGGCGTCGCGGTCATCGACGACCTTGGCGACCGCCTTGGGCCACTTGGCGCCGTAGTCGCTGACCAGCGCCTCGATGGCCCGCTCGGCGTGGACGCGGTCCTCGGCCCCGATGATCTCGTTCAGCGCCTTGCGGGCACCCGCGTGGACGCTCTTGGGCAACGCGCCCAGGACATTGGCGACCTTATGAACCCAGCACCTTTGCTCGCGGGTCTCCGGGAACACCGCAGAAAGCGCCCGCCACAGCCCCAGCGCGCCGTCGCCCACCATCACCACCGGCGCACCCATGCCGCGCCGGCGGCAGTCCCGCAGCAGCTCCGCCCACGCATCGCCGGACTCCCGCTGCCCGTCGGCGACCGCGACCAGCTCCTTGGTGCCGTCGGCGCGCACCCCCACGATGACCAGGCAGCACAGCCGCCCGTCCTCCAGCCGCAGGTTGAAGTGGATGCCGTCGGCCCAGCAGTACACATAGTCCCGGTCGGCCAGATCCCGCCGCAGGAACGCCGCCCGCTCGGCCTGCCACTGGACGGTCAGCCGGGTCACCACCGACGCGGACAGGCCAGCCGCGGCGCCGAAGAACCGCTCCAGCGCGGGCACGAAGTCCAGGCTCGACAGCCCATGCAGGTACAGCAGCGGCAGCACCTCGGCCACCTTCGGGCTGCGCCGACACCAGCGGGGCAGGATCACGCTCTGGAACTGCACCCGCTCGCCGGTGGCGGAGTCGGTGCGACGGTCGTCCACCCGCGGGCGGACCACCTCGACCTGGCCGACCCCGGTGGCCAGCGTGCGCGCCGGAGCGTGCCCGTTGCGCACCACCAGCCGGTGGCCGTGCTCGTCCAGCAACTCGGTGTGCGCGGCGATGTAGGCCTCCACCTCAGCCTCCAACGCAGCAGCCAGCATCCGCCGGGCACCCTCGCGGAACAGCTCGTCCAGATCGGTGGCCAACTCGGCCCGTGCTTGGTCGTCAACCACTACACTCAGCATCGCGGCGTTCCTTCCTCGCCGGCGTTGACCCGCCGGCGTCCTCCCTACAGGTCAGGGTGGAAGGTACGCCGCGCTCTCATGCGAGAGGCTCATCCACAAGTTCCGACCATAGCTCTTGTCTAATTAGCTGTGTGCGGAATCGGATAGTGAGGCAGCGTCCGATGGCTGATGTCTGCTTCTGCTTCCGGAACCGTGTCCGGACGGCCGCTGTCCACGCGGACACAGCGGCCACGGGTTACAGGAAGGAGTCGCCTGGCGGCCCCCTGACTCCGATAGGACCACTACGTGTCGCTTGCGCACCTCGGCCTCCTACGGCGGCGGTCTCCCTGGACCGCACGAGCATGAGACCGAACCCTCCACACTCACAAGTCACGACTGACGAGCTACTATAGAGGTTCGCCCCTTCCGATGACATGGTCGTTGCTTACCACAGCGACAGACCGCAGTAGCGCAGGAACGAGAAGGCCAGATGGTGGGTGTGGCGGATCCGCTGGATGCCACGCTCGGCCGCCGCGATGACGTCGTCGAGGCCCTCACCGGCGAGGTTGGCCAACTCCACCCCTTTGAGGTTGGACCACAGCGGCTCGACCGGGTTGAGGTCGGGAGCGTAAGCGGGGAGCGGCTCCACCACCAGCCAGGACCGTTGACGGCGCAGCCAGGCGCGCATCGCGTGGCTGCGGTGGGCTGGCAGCCCGTCCCACAGCAGGGTCGCCTTCTGCCCGCCGAGAAACAGGCGCAGCCCTTCGAGCGCGCCGATCAGGGTGTCGGTGTCGTAGGCGACTGGTTGGTGGTGGAAGGCGAGCGCTGCGCCGCCACCACGCGAGCCGTAGCACAACCCGGCGGCCATCGAGGCTCGCTTCCAGTTGAAGTGGTGGCGGATCACCGGAGTGTGGCCACGTGGCGCCCAGGTCCGGCGGGTCACCGGCAGCAGCGACGCCCCCGACTCGTCCCAAAACACAATGGCGGCCCTGCGGCGTCGCGCATTACGCCGGATTCTAGGGCCAGTCCTCGGCCACCCAGCGGGCGATGGCCCGCTCGTCACGCTCGACCGCGCGGCGGGCGGGGCGTTGCAGGCGGTAGTGCAGCCGGTGGCGCAGCAGCTTCCAGACGTGGCCGCGATGGTAGCTGACCCCTGTTGTCTGCTCGATCACGGTGGCGATCCGCTCAAGGGTCCAGTGGTCGGTGTCGAAGCCGTTGGCGCGGGCGCCCTGCCGCAGCGCCTGGTCAATGGCGTGCAGTTGCTGGTCGGACAAGCGCGGGGCGTACCCGGTCGGGCCGGCGCTGCGCAGCGCCTGCAGCCCACCCTGGCGCCATTGGGCGTGCCAGCGGCTGACATTCTGCCGGGCCACCCCCAACCGGCGGGCGACCTCGGCTTGGGAATGGCCGGCGGCAAACAGCGCCCCGGCCTGCATGCGGACGCCTTCGAACGCCTGGCGGTCGCGCAGACCACGGGCGTTGCGGCGGTAGGCGGTTGGTCTCATACCGCCATGCTGCCAGGACACCCCCAATCCTGTCACCGGAAGGAGCGAACCTCTTTAGGGGTGGTTTTCGGGTAGGCCGCCGGGGGAGCTTGAGGCCTCTCGCCAACCCGCTACGGCGTCACGTTTTGCCG
>DAITAE010000079.1:0-1244 GCA_036824445.1 Streptosporangiaceae bacterium
GTCGGCAGCTGGCTGCCTGAGCCGCTGGTCGGCGAGCCCGATGACCGCGGGCCCGAGCAGCAAGCCGTGCTGGCCGACTCGATCGGCCTTGCCCTGCTGGTCGTCCTGGAAAGCCTCACCCCCGCCGAGCGCCTCGCTTTCGTGCTCCACGACGTCTTCGCGATGCCATTCGACGACATCGCCCAGGTCATGGACCGGAGCCCGGACTCGGCCCGGCAGCTCGCCAGCCGGGCCCGCCGCAGGGTGCAGGCCGCCCCCCAGCCGGACCGCGACATCGCGTTGCAGCGCCGGGTCGTCGACGCCTTCCTGGCAGCGGCGCGGGCCGGCGACTTCGAGGCGCTGGTGCAGATCCTCGACCCCGATGTGGTCTTCCGCGCCGATCCCGGCCCGGTCAGCCCACTGGCGCACCCGCCGCTGGCCGGGGCCGGCCCGGTGGCCCGCCGCGTGCTCGGCACCGCCCCGCGGTTCGTGAACCTGGCTCGGCCCGTACTGGTCAACGGGGAGGCCGGTGCCCTGTTTGGCACCCACGACGACCCGATCGCGGTGGTCGGGTTCACCGTTGTGGGCGGCCGGGTCGCCGAGCTGAACCTGGTCGCGGACCCGGTCAAGCTCCGGCACCTCACGATCGAGCCCTGAACCCCTGGAGGTTTGCCATGTCCACAGCGCGAGGACGGGACGCAGCCGTCCTGCCCGCAGACCCCGCTTACCCAGCCCCGGCAGGCCGGGGTCAGGCGGCGCCTCGCCAGGCGGCGCCCGGCCCGGCGAACGCCATCCGCCTGGGGCCGCGTGCCCGGCGGCTGATCAGATCCGTCGCCCGGGTGGTCAACCCGGTGGTGCTGCGGTTCGCGGGCGGCCGGCACCTGCCCGTGCTCGGGGTGATCCACCACCGCGGCCGCCGGACCGGCCAGCACTACGCCACGCCCCTGGGAATCCGGCCCGCCACCGCCGGGGGGTTCGTGATGCCGCTGACCTTCGGCGAGGAGGCCGGCTGGTATCGCAACGTCCGGGCGGCTGGCTGGTGCGTGATCACCTGGCGGGGCGACGACTACACCGTGGCCGACCCGGTGATCGTCGACCGCGCGGCCGCGCTGCCCGCCTTCCCCCGCTACGAGCGGCTGGCGCTGCGGCTGATCGGGATCCGCCAGTTCGTCTGGCTACGCAGCGCGCCGGCCGCCGGCGACAGCGCCTAAGTACCCTTCCAAACCGGGGCCGCTGCACGGCTGTGGCAGCGCCGCCTCACCCGG
>DAITAE010000079.1:1344-11709 GCA_036824445.1 Streptosporangiaceae bacterium
AGTACCCTTCCAAACCGGGGCCGCTGCACGGCTGTGGCAGCGCCGCCTCACCCGGCGTTCATAACAAGCATTAAGCTTCGCGCTCATCAGCCCTCGCCGCCGAACAGGTTCCGATGACCGAATACCGTGCGTCCTTTGACGCTGCCATCAGGTTCAGCAACGGCGGCGACCTGACCGCTCACGGGTTCCGCGTGGACGTTCCCTCGCCGGACGTCGACGAGGCCGCGATTGCCGCGCTGTTCGTCGCCTCGCTGGGCCTGCTGATGACGGACTCGGTCCAGCTCAGCAACGTTGAGATCGTCGCCGAACCGCACAAGGGAACGCGCGGCGGGCCTTCGGACCACGGTGGTGGTCAGCCGGCCCCGCGCGGCCGGCTGGTCGAACTCAGCCACGTGATCCGGGCCGGCATGATCACCTATCCCGGGCTGCCGGAGCCGGAGATCACTCCGTACCTGACGAGGGAAGCCTCGCGTCAGCACTACGCCGCCGGCACCGAGTTCGCCATTGACCGGCTAACCATGGTCGGCAACACCGGGACCTACCTGGACGCGCCCTACCATCGCTACCCCGGCGGCGCCGACCTCAGCGGTGTCCCGCTGGCCCGTACCGCCGACCTGCCGACCGTGGTGGTGCGGGTGACCGACGCGCCACAGCCCGGCGTCGACGTCGGCGCCCTGGCGGCGGTGGATGTCCGCGGCATGGCCGTGCTCCTGCACACCGGCGACGACGCGCGCTTCGGCTCACCGGGCTACGCCGAGGGCCGGCACTTCCTCACCCGGGCCGGCGCCGCCTGGCTCGCCGACCACGAGGCCGCGCTCGTCGGCATCGACGCGCTCAACATCGACGACACCGCCGACGGCGAACGGCCCGCCCACTCGCTGCTCCTCGCGGCCGGCATCCCCGTCGTCGAGCACCTGACCGGCCTCGGGCAGCTGCCGCCCACCGGTGCCCTGTTCACCGCCACGCCGTTGCGCGTCGAGGGAATGGGCACTATCCCGGTGCGCGCCTTCGCCAGGCTCCCCGGCTGACCACCAATCACTGGGTGGTCGTGTGGAACGGCCGGATCGCCACCGCGATGCGGTCCGCGGCGTCTGGCGGCGCCCCGGGCTGCTCCATGTCGTAGCGCTCCGCCAGCCGGAGGAACTCCGAGGCCAGCGGGTCGGGGACGACACGCTCGACGCGGCCGCGGATCTCCAGGTAGCGGGACGGCCGGTCCGGATCGATGATCGACAGCGCCACGGCGGGCTGAAGCTGCCAGTTCCGGTTCTTCTGGCGGGCGTTAGTGGCGGTCAGCCACAGGTATGTGCCATCGAACCGGACCCATGTGGGGTTCACCTGGGGAGTGCCATCGGGCCGGACCGTGGCGAGGTGCGCATACAGCGGCCGGTCCACCATGTCCCGCAGCGACTCCGGGATGACCTGCGCCGGATCGGCGTCCATGCCTGCCGCACTCGGTGACATCGCCCACTCCGTTCCAGGTGGCCCGCCTGTGCCCCAGCATCATGGGCACCGCCCCAGCCTGTCACTCCCGGGCGCCGCGCGATGGCCGTTGAACGAGCTCCGGGGTCCGCGCGGGCGGCGAAGCCGACGGGCTGGCAGCACCGTGACCAGGCCATCAGTCCAGCTCGTCGGCCTCACCGCCACCGGCAACCCTCCCGCGCCGTCTCGTGTCCGGTTCAGGCTCCCCGGGCGGCCAGGCTGCGCCGCGCGGCCCAGACCCGGTGGAGGAGCACCGCGGCGAGCAGCGCGGCCCCGACCGCGATCAGGGCGATCTGCCAGCCGGGCATGCCGCCCGCGACGACGGCGACCGTGTCCGGCGGCGCCGGGCTGGCTGGTGCTCCGCCGCCGCCGCCCGGAGGCGGTTCGCGGACGGCGAATGCGGCGGGCGCGACGATGATGGACGCCAGCGCGGCGCCGCCCAGCCCAGCCAGGACGGCGGCCAGCCGCCGGATGCTCTGGATGAGGTTCATGGCGATTCCTTTCAGTACCAAGATGCGGTCGAACGAGGCCAGTGTGTGCAGGCGCGCGCCGCGCATGCCATCAGACGTTCTGCGTATCCCCAGGCCGCGACGGGCGGGGCAGAACGCGCAGATCCGGGGGGAAAGATCTCCGGCTTCTGCGTCACCAGCCGCACCGCCGCGGTCATCCACGCATTCCCGGCCGGGCGGCGTCCCGGCAGCCGACCGGGTCACCCGCTCAGTGCCCAAGACCTAACTGCCCAAGACAGCCAGGGCACCGCCCTGGTGACCCACGCGCGCGGCATGAGGCAGCGGCCGGCCGGGCTTCCAACTGATTCGATTATATGTTTGAATACCATCGTGGCACAGGAAAGACGCTCAGACTGGCCGGGCTTCCCTGACGAGTGCCGCAGCCACCACCCTTGGAGACCAGGCACTGTCACCGTCAGCTGGGAGCCTTGCGACTGTCCCGGCGCCCGGCTGGCTCGCGGTGGGCACATCAAGGTCGCATGCGGCACGCCAGGCTGCTCAGAGCTTTGGTGGAAGCCACGGCACGAGCCCTTCAGGCTGCCGAGGATCCTCGGTCATCACCGGACCGGCCACTGAGCAGGAACCCCCGCCCAGCCCGCGATCGCCCCAGGGAGACAACATGCTCGCAGCCGTAACAGCCGGCACCAGTCACCCCGCGGTCGCCGCCCTGCTGGGGCTGGGAGCGGCGGGGCTCGCCGGCCTCGTCGTGGCCATGGCCTGGAACGTGAATCTGCGCCAGCTCCGGCTCGCCGAGCAGCTGGCCCGCCGCCAGTTCATCGTGACCGAGGAAGCGGTCGCGGGCTCCCCCGCGGCGAACGGCAACGGCAGTCCGGAGGTCGCCCTGGAGGAGGCACGGGCGGGCGCGAACGGAGGGGCGGTACCACCGGTGGTCATCGACGGACCGGAAACGGTGGTCACCGGCGAGCAGGCCCGCTATCGCGTGCCGCCCTCGGACAGCCGCAAGGTCGTGTCGTGGGCGGCCGGCGGCGGCTCGGTGGCGCAGTCCCCGGATCCGGCCCACCCCGACGAGCTGCTCCTTATCGCCGACCAGCCGGGCAACCTGATGGTCAGCGTGCGGGTGCGCGAGGGCATGACCGAGCGCCGCGTGACCAAGCCGGTCACTGCCGTGCCCGAGGTGACGGCTCCCGAGCCGCCCTTCACGCTGCGGCTGTTCCTGCACGGGTGGGGACTGGTAGCCGTCGCCATATTGATCGCTGGATTCGCCGGGGCGCTCGACGCCCTGGGGACCATCACCTCCGCCGACTTCATCGCGCTGGTCGTTCCGCTGGCCGCGCTGCTCGGCGTGGTCGCCGTCGCCCGCGGGTCGGGCGACGGCTCTGGCCACACCCGAACCAGCCGTGGGAAGTCCACGCTCCCCCGTTAGCCGGCAGCGGCCCGTCACCCGTCAGCGACCGCGGCCCGCTCATCCGTTAAGCCGTTACCCGCTCATCCGTTAAGCCGTCAGCGGCATGGAGTGGATGCCGAGACCGGGCGGGACCGTATTTCCGTAGCCCGCTATTTCCGTAGCGCCGGCGGTGGTATTCGCGGCAGCCTGTAACGGTGATTGATCCGTCGATCGAGAGCCACTACGGCACCGGTTATGAGCGCTCGCGCCTGTTTCCCGGCGGCAGGCCGTCCCTGGAGTACGTCAGGTCGATGGAGCTGCTGGACCGGCTGCTCCCCCCGCCGCCCGCACGGCTGCTGGATGCCGGTGGCGGCCCGGGAACCTATGCCGCTCCGCTGGCCAGGCGCGGGTACCGCGTGCATCTGGTGGACCCGGTACCGCTGCACGTGGAGCAGGCGCGCCAGGCCGCGGGCGCCGATCCGGCGGCCGGCTTCACCGCCGCCCTGGGCGACGCCCGGGCGCTGCCGACGCCGGATGAGTCGCAAGACGCGGTGATGCTGTTCGGGCCGCTGTACCACCTGACCGAGGCGGCGCACCGCCAGCAGGCGCTGGGCGAGGCCCGGCGGGTGCTGCGGCCGGGTGGCCGCCTGCTGGCCATGGCGATCTGCCGGTTCGCCTCACTGCTCGACGGGCTGTACCAGGGCTGGCTGGACGATCCGGACTTCCGGCCGATCGTCGACCAGGACCTGGCGGACGGCCAGCACCGTAACCCCGACCCGGTCGGCAGGCCGGAGTTCTTCACCACGGCCTATTTCCATACCCCCGATGGCCTGGCCGGCGAGATCGAACGAGCTGGTTTCACCGGCCCGGCCATCTACGGGGTCGAGGGCCCGGGCTGGCCACTGCGCCGGGAATGGGCAGACCCACGGCGTCGCGAGGAGATCCTGTTCGCCGCCCGGTCGGTTGAGGCCGAGCCCTCGATCATCAGCTTCAGCCCCCACCTCATCGCCGCCGCGAACAGGTCATAGCAGCCCGGCCAGGAACGCGCGCCGGCGGCACGAGCTGATGGTATCGGCGGTGCCGCTGCTACCCCCCGCGCCCGGCAGTCCCGGGCCGCGGGGCGATCAGGCGGGGGTGGGCTTCACCACCTGGTACAGAGCGTGGTCCTGCCATTTGCCGGCGATGTTGAGGTACGCCGGCGCCACGCCGAAGCGGACGAAGCCGTTGCGTTCCAGCACCCGCTGCGACCTGAGGTTGTGCAGCAGGGTGGCGGCCTGGATCCGGTGCAGCCCCAGGTCCCCGAAGGCCACAACGATGATGTCGCGCACGGCCGAAGTGGCCAGGCCGCGCCCGTTGTCGGAGGCGCTCACCCAGTAGCCCAGATGACATGACTGGAAGGGTCCCCGGATGATGTCGTTGAGCGTGATGCGGCCCGCCACACGGCCGGACTCGTCGAGGATGACGTGAGGCAGGACTGATCCTCGCTCGTGCCGCGCGAGTGCGTCCCGGACGCCCGCGCGCTGGCCCGCGGCCGTGAAGTAGCTCTCGTCCCGGGCCGGCTCCCACGGGGCGAGGAAATCCCGGTTCGCGCGCACCAGCTCGGTCAGTGCCGGGACGTCGCCGAGCGTGACAAGCCTGGTGGCGCTCACCCATCCATGGTGCCAGGCAGGCATCATCACCTGGCCGCGTTCCCCTCCGGGACCGGATGTGACGACCTGGCCGGGCGGGCGTGTGGCCCAGCCGGCCCGCGCCATCGTGGCCGGCTAGGCCGGAGCGGGCTGCGTCTCGGTGAGGCCGCCGGCGTAGAAGCGGCGGGCTCCGTCGATCAGCTCATCCAGCGGCGGCCACCACGGCCCGTGTTCCAGGGACCTGAGCGCGTGCAGCAGGCCGGCGGTCTGGGCCGGGCTGCCGGCGATACCGGCGACGGCGACCCGGCGCGGGCGCGCGGCGCGCAGCGGGCCCAGGTACAGGTCCGGGCCGGTGCCGCCCGGCTGCGCCGTAGCCACCACCAGGTAGTAGTCGGGCAGCTCGAACCGCTTGTCCCGCCAGGCAGCCAGCACCTCCGCGGCGTGCGCCTCGAAACGGGCCGGGCCGCCCGGCCCGCCCCGCAGGTCCCACATCGCCCGCCACGCCGCCGCCACGTCCGCCAGCGGGTCATCGGGCACGATCACGTACGTTGTCCCCCGCCGCGCGGCCTCTCGCATCGCCAGCGCGCCGCGCTCCCATCCGGGCCGCCGCGGCGTGCGCTCTTCCGCCGACTCGCGGTCCTCGGCGACGGGAGCACGAGCTACCGACACATTCGGGGACTGGCCGAGGCCGGCCAGCAATCCCTCGCCCACCTCGCCGACCAGGACAACCACTGTGGAAGTCTCGCGCCGCATCGACCTGATCCTAAGACCCCGCCCGTCCCGGGTGCCGCCAATCCCGACCGCAGCCGGCGGCGGCAGGACCGCCTGGCGCCACAAACCCGTCCAGCCTGTAGTCCTCCACGACCCGGAATACCTTGGCCACGACGAGGGTATCGTCGTCCACCGTGAATTCCGGGTCACCCAGGGCTTCGCGCATCGGTGCCGAATGCCAGAACCGCTCATGCCCGGCCCGCCATTGCGCGCCCGGCTAGGGTCGTTCTGTGAGGACGGTTCCGGCCGGTGTTCGCGGCGCGTCAGCCATCAACGATCACCAGCCCCGCGCGATCCCGTCATCGGATCCGTCCACCCGCCTCATCGCGTAGCCGAGCGCCATCCGCACCACCGTCCGGCGTTCCGCCATCCCCGGGTTGCCACACCCGCAACCGGCGGCACGGTCACCCAATCACGGGCCCGCCCGGCTTGGCGGCGCTTTCGCAGCGCGCCCCGGCGCCGTGATAGGGACCGTTCAAGCACTGCGCCCCCGGCGACGCAACCGCGCTCTCTGGGGATCCGATCGGGCTGAGGCAGCTGAGTCCCGCGCGGCGTATGTTGAGGCATGGACTATCGCATGTTGGGTGCCAGCGGCTGCGCGGTGTCGGCTCTTTGCCTGGGAACGATGACGTTCGGCGAGGAAACCGACGAGCCGGGCGCGCACCAGCAGCTCGACCGGTTCGTCGAGGCGGGCGGGACGCTCGTCGACACGGCCGACGTGTACGGCGACGGGATGTCGGAGGAGATGATCGGCCGCTGGTTCGCCAGCCGCCCAGGCGAGATCACCGAGCAGGTGGTGCTGGCCACGAAGGGCCGCTTCGGGCCGGATGACTCGCCGAACGGTGCCGGGCTGTCGGCGCGGCATCTGACGCACGCGCTGGACGCGTCGTTGCGCCGCCTGGGGCGCGACGCGGTCGATCTGTATCAGCTCCACGCCTTCGATCCGCTGACACCACTGGAGGAGACCCTGCGCACGCTCGACGGGTTCGTGCGCGCCGGAAAGATTCGGTACTACGGGCTGTCCAATTTCACCGGCTGGCAGCTGACGAAGGTCGTGCACCTGGCCCGCGCGCTGAACATCGCCGGGCCGGTCACGCTCCAGCCTCAGTACAGCCTGCTCGTGCGGGAGATCGAGTGGGAAATCGTGCCCGCCGCCATGGATGCGGGCCTGGGGTTGCTGCCGTGGAGCCCGCTGGGCGGTGGCTGGCTGTCGGGCAAGTACCGGCGCGATGAGCGCCCGGCCGGCACCACCCGCCTCGGTGAGGACCCGAACCGTGGCATGGAAGCCTATGACCGGCGGGGCACGCGGCGCACCTGGGAGGTCATCGACGCGGTGCAGAAGGTGGCCCGCGAACGTGACGTGCCGATGGCCGAGATCGCCCTGGCATGGGTGACCGGCCGGCCGGCGGTGACCTCGACCATCCTTGGCGCCCGGACGGCCGCCCAGCTTGAGACCAATCTCCGCTCGGCCGACCTGCGGCTCACCGCCGAGGAAATCCGTACGCTTGACGCCGCGAGCGATCCGCGAGCCACCGACTACCCGTACGGCGAACTCGGCGTGGAGCAGCGCGACCGCCGCCTCCCGGGCAGTGCCTGACGCGCGGCAGGCCCAAACATCATGATCGGCAGACGGGCGATGGTTGATCACCGTACGCTTCGGTCCAGTCCCGGCGAGGGCGCGGTCATCGAACGTGAGGCGAGGGCGCCGATGATGCTTAACGGCTGGCGGCGTGTGCTCGCCGTGCTGGTGATGCTCGCCGCGCCATGTGCAGCCGCGGCCAGCGGCACGGCCCCGGCCGCGGCCAGCAGCACGGCCCCGGCCTACTGGTGCGTCAGGTCTCACAGCCCATGGACCGCCTACCGGGAGCGGCGGTCCCCGCTCCCGCACAAGTGCAACTCGGGGTTCATCATCGCCCGGGTCCCGGCCGGTACCACGCAACTGGTCACGGTCGGCGCGAAGTCCTACCGGACGTCATGGGCCACGCTCAACACGTTCGTCTGGACGGGGGGGAAATGGGCGCACCGGCGGGGGCCCTGGACCGCGCGGATCGGCCAGGACGGCATGGCCACCCCCGGCCAGAAGATCGAGGGTGACCTGCTCACGCCGCAGGGAACGTACGGGTTCAGGTTCATGTTCGGGGTGCGGGCCAACCCGGGGGTGCTGTTCTCCTGGCGCCACGCCTACACCTACGACTACTGGGACGACGACTCGGCCAGCCCGCTGTACAACGAATGGGTCGACATCCGCCACCAGGACGCAGGCGCCAACCCGGAGCCGATGCATAACGTCCCCGTCTACAACTACGCGGCGGTGATCGCCTACAACACAGCCCGGAAGCCCGGCGTCGGCAGCGCCATCTTCCTGCATGTGGGGAACGGCTCGGCCACGGCCGGCTGTGTGTCGGTGCCGACTACGCACCTGCTGGTTGTGCTTCGCTGGCTGAACCCGGACCGGCATCCGGTGATCGCCATGCGGGTGATCCCGTGACAGCATGACCCAGTGGAGCTGTCCGACCTGATAGCGCCGTATGTGACCGGCGACGACCCCGGTCACGCCGTCGGTGTTTACCGGGGCGGCGAGCTGGTGGCGCATGCGGCAGCCGGTCACGCGGTGATCGAGCACGGCATCCCGATCGGCACGGACACCGTCTTCGATATCGCGTCCGCAAGCAAGCAGTTCACCGCCGCGTGCCTGGTCCTGCTGCAGCGCGACGGCGTGCTGTCGCTGGACGACGACATCCGCAGGCACCTGCCCGAGTTGGCGCTGCCGGCGCCGGTTACCTTGCGGCAGTGCCTGTCGCACACAGGCGGCCTGCGGGAGTGCTACGGGCTGTGTGAGCTGACCGCAGTGCCGACCGCGGGCATGGACGAAGAACGGCTCATGCGCCTGCTCGCGGGGCAGACCGGTCTCAACTTCGCGCCCGGCACCGCGTGGTTCTACTCCAACAGCGGGTTCGTGCTCGCCGCCGCCGTCCTGAGACGGCTGGTCGGGCGCTCGCTCGCCGAGTTCGCCGCGGAACGGCTCTTTCGCCCCCTCGGCATGCGCGTCACCCGGTTCCGCGACGACCTCACGGTGCCGGTACGCGGGATCGCCACCGGCTACACGCCCGCCGCCGGTGGCGGCTGGGCGCGGGTCGACATCACCGAGGAGGTGGTCGGCGACGGCGGCGTCGTCACCTCCCTCAGCGACCTCGCTGCGTGGCACCACTTCATGCTGACCGGCGCGGTCCTCGGTGCCGACGTCCGCGATGCACTGCTCGCACCCGCCGTGCTCGCCGACGGGCGGCGGCTGCCATACGCGCTCGGCCTGGAGATCACCACGCTTGGCGGTCGTGACGTCTATCTGCATTCCGGCCACATCGACGGGTTCCGCTCGGCGCTTGCCTACCTGATCGACGGCGGCGTGGGCGTTGCCGTGCTGGCCAACCGCGACGACACGTTTCCCGCCGAGATCGCTGTGCGCATCGCCGAGCGGCTGACCGGCGTGGCCGCCCCTCCGCCGCCGGCCCGGCTGGCACGGCGCGCCGCGCTGGCCGCACAGCCAGCGGTCACCGGGCTGTGGTACTCGCCCGAACTCGACGTTCATCTGACGCTCGGCGCCGCCGACGACGGCACGATCATGCGGGCGGAGGGCGACGCCGGGGACCGGTACGCGGCGATGTCCGACGGCAGCTGGATCGGGGTCGGGTCCGCCGCATCGACGCGGCTCCACCGGGTCGGCGACGAGCTATGGCGCGACGAGATCGTCGGCGATGAGCCGGCCGAGGTCTACGTGCGCACAGGCGAACCGCCGCCAGCGGAGCCACCGACCGGGACCTACTACAGCGAGGAGTTGCACGCCTACGCCACGTTCGCCACCGTCGGCGGCGGCCCGCCAGGGGCGGCGGCGGTCACCATCGGGCTCGCCGGGCCCCGTGCCGTGTCACCGGTATCCAACGGCGTGTGGGCGGGCGAGGGTCTGACCGTCCGGCTGCTCGCCGGCGAGGCCGCGCTGGAGATGAGCCTGTACGGGGCCCGCCGCTGCCGGTTCAGCCGCGTCGACCGCTCACCCCCGCCGCGCCAGCGCGGCCTCTAGCAAGCAGCCGCGGGCGCGCTGAGGGCCTCTTAGAGCGTATTGAAGAAGTTTTGGATCTTGGTCGGCGTTTCTGCGTGACCATGAACGTCAATGCCATCAGCTTGGCCGGGTGTCTCGGCAGCGGCGGTAGCCCTCGGACTTGACCGACGAGCAGTGGGTTCTGCCACGGCGAGCCGGGCTCGATGAAGCTGCGGCCGGCCGCGCTTTGAACGGGTCGCACGCGGGCTGTATCGATCCTGGTGATCGGGGACAGCTCGTTGGGCCTCCCGGGTTCCGCGCCCATCATTCTCGTCTTCTTCGGCGCGACTCCTCGTTACCTGCCACCCGGCGACTCAGAGAGCGCCGGCGTGATGCCTCAGACGGTGCGGGGTCGCCATGGCTCGTGCTCGTGCGCGAGCCAGACCAGCTCGGGGTCGAGCGCACGCACCCGCAGCTGGCCTTCGGTGTGCGGCTCGTCGAGCTCGCCAAACCAAACCGCCACGTCGCCGCCAACGACGACCGGGCGCCCGCCAGTCTCGACGACGACCACCTGCATGCCGCGTGTGTGGCCCGGCGCCG
>DAITAE010000592.1:0-3093 GCA_036824445.1 Streptosporangiaceae bacterium
GCATCCCGCGGGTGCGGATGCTGGAGACCATCCGCGAGTTCGTCGCCGAGCGGCTGGCGGCCCGGCCCGACGCCGCCGAGGTCGCGCGCCGGCACGCCGGCTACTACCGGGAACTGGCCACGCAGGTCGACCGGCTGCTGCGGGGCGCCGGGCAGGACGAGTGGGCTGAGCAGCTGCAGGCCGAGACGGGCAACCTGGCCGCCGCCGTTCGCTGGTACCTGGCCAATGACCGTGAACCGCTGCCGCACCTGCTCCGGGTACTTTGGCTGTTCTGGGAGCTGCAGGATCACATGGCCGAGCTGCACGGCTGGGTCGGGCAGCTGCTGCCCACCGTCGGCACCCTCGCCCCCCAGGCGCGCGCCGAGTTGCTGTTCACGGCGGCGGTCACAGGAGTCGAGGTGGGCGATGACCCGGCGGCGCTGTCGGCCCGCCAGCGCCTGGCGCCGCTGCTGGACGGGATCGACGACCCATTCCTCCGCGCCTCGTGCCAGCTGGCCCTGGCGTGGACCTCGACCATCGCCGGCGACTTGGACGGCGCCCTGCGGGAGGCGTCTGCGAGCCTGGCCGGACTCCGCGGCCAGGACGAGCCCTTCTGGACCGCGTCGGCCGGCCTCACCGTCGGCTCCTTGGAGGCGACCGTCGGCCGCCACGACGACGCCCTTCATCATCTGACCGAGGTGCGCGACCTGGCGGGCCGGTTCGACAACCCCTGGATCGCCGCCATCGGCCGGGTGGGCCTGGGCACCCTAGCGCTCGAGCGGGGCGAGCTGGACGAGGCGCAGGCACTGCTGGACGAGGCGCTGAGCCTGAGCCTGGCGGCCCACAGTACCCGCAGCGTGACGTTGTGCCTGACCGCGTTCGCCCGGTGGGCGCTCATGGCAGGCGACTCCGAGCGGGCGGCACTGGTGGCGGGAGCGGCCGAGGGCCAGCGCCGGCGGGCCGGGCTGCGGACGTGGCCGATACTGCGGCAGGGGGAGGCCGACCTGGTGGACCAGGCCCGCCAGGCGCTGGGAGCCGACCGCTTCGACCAGGTATTCGCCACCGGCGCCCGGCTCACTCAGCGGGAGGCGGTGGCGGCTGTCCGGGGCCGGCCGCCACCTCGCTGAGGGTGTAACCCGGAATATGCCCCCGAGCAGCGAGGACACGGGCACACGCCGGACGTAGAGGGCCCCATCACCTACGAGCTCATGGCACAGGACACGATCACGTTCATTGAGACCGTCATTGGCCAGCCGGTGTACCTGCTTGGCTGCAGCGACGGCGCGATCGTTGCGCTGATGGTCGCGCTTCGCCGCCCTGACCTGGTGCGCCGGCTCGTTTTCGCCGCCGGGGTCTTCCACCGCGACGGCTGGGCCGAAGGGTCCTCGACGGTGAGCCGCCAGGCTTCCTCAGGCAGAGCTACGGAGAGGTCTCACCAGACGGAATCGCCCACTACGACGTGATCGTCGCCAAGCTGGCCGTGATGCATGCCCACGAGCCCACCCTTACTCACGACGATCTGGGCAGGATCACCTGCCGTGCGCTGGTCATGGTCGCCGACGACGACGAGGTCCGGCTGGAACACGCCGTCGAGCTGTACCGCAGTCTGCCGGACGCCGAACTCGCCGTCGTTCCCGGCACCTCTCACGGCCTCCTGGTGGAAAAGCCTGACCTGTGCAACTTGCTCATCACGGAGTTCCTTACCAAGGACCCCGTCCAGACCTTCGCGCCGATCCGCAGGGCCGCACCCTCGCCGTCATGAACGTCGCCCAGGCATCTAGCGACCTTTGGCCAGCGGAGCCGTTCTGACCCGGCCTGGCCACGTCACGGATGTCACTGGGGCCGGACGTTGTGGTTGCGGGCGAACAGATTGCCGGGGTCGTACTGCCGCTTGACCGCCGCGAGCCGCTGATAGGTCTCCGCTGGGTAGATCGCGGCGGCATCTTCCTCGGTGGCAGTAGCGAGGAAGTTTGCGTAGGCACCGTTGACGTGTGGTGCGAGTCTCGCCCAGATCGCTTCCAGAGCAGGCCGAGCGGCCTCGACGACCGGCTTCGGGCCCGCGATGGTAGTCACGAACATCAACGCCGCTTGGCGATGGGCGTAGGCGGTGGCGTCGTCGGGGACTCGGGATGCCGCGCCGCCGACGCTGCGAACGGCGATGAACGGCGACCGCTCCGACGCCCAACCTCAGCAAGGATCTGAAGGACCTCGGGCACCGATTCCCTGTCGACAAAGGCGCTTCGGGGCACGAACTCGATGCCAGGCGGCGGGGTCCCTCCGTCCACGAGCGTGTCCGCGTAGGGTGTCAGCGCGACATCGTCGTCGAGCACCGTGCCGAGCCGGCGGATCGGGTCGATCGCCTTCGCGGCGAGTTCTGGGTCATCGCCGTCAAAGGCGGCGTAGATCTCGACCGGCGCTTCGGGTCCGCCGGCGAATGGATTGGCAAATTCCGCGACGGATGTGAGCTCTTCGGGGGCCGTGCGGAGGTAGTCCGCCCAGCCCCGGAGCACGGTGGCCGCCGCCGGCGCCGGGAAGGCGATCTTGCCGTAGAAGACGTCGGTCGTCGGGTGTGCCACGAACTCGAAGGCGGTCACGATCCCGAAATTGCCGCCGCCACCGCGAATCGCCCAGAACAGCTCCGGGTTCTCCTGCGCGCTCGCATGCACGACCTCTCCGCTGGCAGTGACCACCTCTGCGGCGGCCACGCTGTCCAGGGCCAGACCGTACTTCCTGACCTTCCAGCCGATGCCACCGGTCAACGTCAGCCCACCGACACCGACGCTCTTGGTGTCGCCCGAGGAGATCGCCAGGCCATGCGGGGTCAAGGCTTCCGCGACCTGACCCCAGGTGGCACCGCCGCCGATCCGCACGAGGTGGCGTTCCTTGTCGATGATCTCCACGTTCGCGAGCTTGCTGAGGTCCGTCACGACGCCGCCGTCATTCGTGCCGAAGCCCGGAAAGCCATGGCCGCCGCCTCGCACGGATAGCAGAAGCCCTGACCTGGCAGCGAATCTGACACCTGCTTGCACGTCCCCGACGCTGTGGGGCCGCAGCACATAGGCCGGATTACCCGAAGCCAATAGCGAGCGACTAGCGGATTCGTACTCTGCACTA
>DAITAE010000080.1:0-5974 GCA_036824445.1 Streptosporangiaceae bacterium
CCGTCATCACCGCTGTGGCGTCTGCCAGGCACCGAGGCCGGGCGATGGTGTTTAATGGGCGCGGTTGGAGTCGAAGTCGTGTTCGTGTCACAGCGCCTGCGAATTCTGACAGCGGGCGCCTTCGGTACCCATAGCCAAGCCTTACGGGCAGGCGGTCCGCACCAGCCCGGTTGCGCGCGTGCGTGTCCGGAAGATCATCCCACCAGGAGAAGGTACATGGCTCAGGGCACTGTGAAGTGGTTCAACGCCGACAAGGGATACGGTTTCATCGCCCCCGACGACGGCACCGACGACGTCTTCGTTCATCACTCCGCCATCCAGGCTGACGGTTACCGCAGCCTTCAGGAGAACCAGCGGGTTGAGTACACGGCCGGCCGGGGGCCCAAGGGCCCGCAGGCCGAGCAGGTCCAGCCGCTGTAGCCCGTTCAGCCGCACTGGCAGCCCATATGGGCTGCCAGTGTGGGCTGCTAGGTGCCGGCAGGGACAGTTCCGCGGAACCGCTCGCTCCCGCGGCAGCGACCTTCGGGCGAGGTTGATTCCGCGCGGCTACGGCCTGCGGAGCGGAACTGGACGCGCAGGCTGTGCCGTCACAACGCATCAGCGCTCCCGGCGCACCAAGCGAGGTGGCATCACTTTGGCCTGCCGCCGTGCTCGCACCAGGCGAGGGATGTTACAGCTTGGTGAGCTTGGCGCACGGTAGCGGAATCCGCCGTCGATGCGTGCGGAAGTCCACGAGCACGGCGTGGTCTTCCACGCCGAGGATGGCGCCGAGCCCGTACCTGTCGTGTGTCACCTGATCGTGGATGGCGAACGTCTCGGCCGGACGCACCGGAGCTGGGGCCTCGAACGGGCTGCCGGACAGGTGGCGCCGGCCTGCGGCGCGTGTGGCCTTCATGGCTACCATCATGCGCCTTCCCAGGCCAGGCCAGCAGGCCGACTGGCCGCAGGCTTCGCTTATGTACGAACCATGGTCTCGGCTGGGGCACTGTCGGGATGCACTGTATTCAGTGAGGCGCAGCCATCAGGGCGCGCCGGTCGTACATCGCTCAGTCAGCGAGCTGGTTCCCACGGACGTGGTGGCCCGCCAGAGATGCGGCCACCTAAGTCGGGAAGACGACCTTCATGACAACTCAGCCCATTGACCGTACTCCTGGCCTGCGCCGGGAGCGCCGACGTATAAGGCCCATGGACGCGGCGCACCGCCCCACCTTCGCGTCGCTTGGCGTGCCGGTGCCACTGATTGCCGCACTGGCCACAGCGGGGATTGAGGAGCCGTTCCCCATCCAGGCCGCCGTCTTGCCCGATGCTCTGGCCGGCGCCGACATCCTCGGCCGGGGCCGGACCGGCTTGGCGATGCAAGTCAACCGCCAGCGCGCGCCGACCGCGCCAGAGCAAGAACCTGCTCGGAGGTTAGGACCCGCCCGGCGGCGTACTCCGCCTCGAAAGCCTCGGCGCCCATGACGGAGCGCAGCCGCTGGCAGTCGAGATCACGCAGCCCGCCCTCCAAAGGCTCGATGGTCTCGCCCAGAGCCGCCAAGGCCTCATCGGCCGCGCCGTGGAGCTGTGCGGACCGGGCCATCCCGGCCGAGCTGCCCGCCATGGCCAGGCCGATCAGCGCGTAGCCGGTGCTCGCCCTCATCCGCATGCGCGCGGCCAGGTCGAGTGATTCCGCGAAGAGATCTGCCGCGGTGCTCAGCGAGCCACAGAGGTATTCGGCCAAACCGAGGTTGCAGGTCCCGTAGACCACGCCATAGCGGTCGTTCAGCGCCCGGGCGATATCCAGTGACTCCAGCAGGTGGCTGCGGGCGGTATCGAGCTCGCCAGTCGACAGTTCGGCGTATCCGAGGTTGCCGAGAATCGTCCCGAGCTGGAGCCGGTCACCGACCTGGCGGTAGAGCAAGACGGCTTCGGCAGCATCGCGAGCTGCGCCGGCATGGTCGCCTGCGACGTCCAGGGCGAATGCCCGGGCGGCCAGCAGACGGGCAGTGAGATGGGGTTCCTCAAGCCGGCGCGCCAGGCCAAGCCCTTGGTCGATGAGCGATAGCGCGCTGGCCCGCTGCCCACGGCGGAGCAGGATGAAGGCACGTACGTCCAGGAGGTCGGCCACCAGGTAGTCATCTCCGGCCGACCGGGCAATCGCCAGCGCCTCAGCGCAGTATTCCTCGGCGGTCTCGTATCCACCCGTCTGCTCAAGGAGGTAGGCAGCTGTGGCCAGGGCCCGGCTGCGCAGCAGCGCCGGCTCCTGGGCGGTCGGCACATCGAGGAGCGCCCGGAGGGCTTCGACTGCTTCCGTGGTGTGCCCGCGTGCCTTCCAGAACACCCGCAAGGCGGCGGCTAGCCGGATGCCCGGCGCCGGGTCTGCCTGCTTCAGGCTGTAGCCGATCGCGGCACGAAGATTGTCGAGTTCGAGATCGAGACGGTCCAGCCACCTGGCCTGATCGTGCGCCACAAGCTGCGGCGCCGCCTCTTCCGCGAGCGCCAGGTACTGGTCCCGATGGGCAATCCGGGCCTGGTCCGCCGCCGCCTGGCCCTGACTTTCGAGCTGCCGTATCGCGTACTGCCGGACAGTCTCCAGCAGCCGATAGCGGACTGGTCCGGCGCCGGTGTCGTCGAACAGTACGAGGTTCTTGTCGACCAAAGCACCCAGAAGTCCGACGACCTCGTCCGGGAGCATATCCTCACCCGCGGTGACAGCCTCGGCAGCGGCCAGACCGAAACCTCCGGCGAACACCGAAAGACGGGCGAGCACCTGGCGTTCGGCGATGTTCAGCAGCTCCCAGGACCAGTCGACCATGGCGAGCAGCGTCTGCTGGCGTGGGAGGGCCGTGCGTGAGCCACCGGTCAGAATGGAGAAGCGCTGGTCCAGCCGGGCATCCAACTCGGTAACCGACATGGCGCGCAGCCGGGCTGCGCCCAGTTCGATGGCCAATGGGATGCCGTCGAGCCGCCGGCAAATGCGGCCGATGACCGCGGCGGACCGCTCGTCCCACACGAGCGGCGCCCCCTGCTGCGCGGCACGGTCTGCGAACAGCCGCACGGCCTCGCTGTTGCGGACGGCATCGACGCCATCGTCGTCAGCCGGCGTGTCCATGGATGGCACCCGGTAGATGCGCTCGCCTTCGATGCCGAGCGGCTCACGGCTCGTTGCGAGCAGCGCCATGTTCGGGCAATTCCGCAGCAGAGCGTCCGCAAGCTTGGCGCAGGCGTCGATGACGTGTTCGCAGTTGTCCAGCAGCACGAGCAGGTTCCGCCCGCCGATAGCCTCAACGAGGGCGTCGCCGGCAGGGCGGCCCAGATCCTCAGGCATGCCGAGCACGTTCGCAAGGGTGACCGCTACGAGGTCTGCGTCCTGAAGCGGAGCGAGATCGACAAACCACACTCCGTCGCCCGAGCCATCCAGCAGCCCGGCCGCGACCTGGAGGCCAAGGCGGGTCTTGCCCGCGCCGCCCGGGCCGGTGAGTGTGACGAGGCGGCAGGCAGCGATCAAGCGGCGCACCTCGGCAAGTTCAGCATCCCGGCCGATGAAGCTCGACACCTGTGCCGGGAGGTTATTGCGCAGCTTGGGGTTGTCGAGCGACCGCAGTGGTGGAAAAGCCGCGGGCAGGCCGTCCGCCTCGAGCTGCAAGATCTGCTCGGGCCGCCCGAGGTCCTTCAGCCGGTGGAGGCCGAGGTCCCTGAGCGAGGTGCCCGCCGGGAGCGAGTCGCGGAGCAGGGCGGCCGTCGTGGCCGAGAGCACGACCTGACCCCCGTGAGCGGCTGAGGCGATACGGGCAGCGCGGTGAACGTCGAGACCGACCAGCCCGGCTGACGTCTCCGACGCCTCGCCGGAGTGGATGCCCATGCGGACGCGGACTGTCTCGCCGACCGGCCATGGGTACGAAATGAATGCCCGCTGCATCTCGATTGCCGCAGCCACGCAGGCGCTCGGCGACGAGAACACGGCGAAGAACGCATCGCCCTGGGTGTCGACCTCCTCGCCGCTATGCGCGGCGAGGGCGGCCCGGATCAGCCGATGGTGATCGGCGAGGACCTGCGCGTACGCATCACCTAGGTGCTGAAGCATCGCTGTGGAGCCCTCGATGTCAGTAAAGAGGAAGGTGAGCGTCTGCGTCGCCAACGCCTGGTGCTTTCCTTTGGTTGCTGCTGATCCAGCCGAGCCTGAGGGGCCGTCGACTGCTTATGCCCCGGGCAGAGGCAGCGTATGTCGTGGCAGCCCGCTGGCGGGGCGGTGCCCTGGCGATGGAACCCGCTTAGCGCCTGCCCGTCAGTCTTCTGTCTCCGAGCAAGTCAGCCTGAACAGCTCCGCACAGATGCTCCTGACGGCAGCCGCGACATCACGGGGTACCCGAGCTTCGAAGACCACAAGACCGCGATCCTCACCCTCCGCCACCAAAGTCTTCGGGACCCGTATAACGCCTTCACTGCTGGTCCGGATGAATACATCGGAGGCCGCCGACGTTACCATGTGGGACGGCACGGTAAAGCGCAGCGTCACAAGGTCGTCCGGTTTAATTATCGGGTGTGCGTGTGGCATAGCTCATACTCCGAAATCAGACAAATCGCGGCTTCTTTTATAGGGATCGAGAGATGACTGCCAGGTTCGAACACCACCGTATCGCGAGGGAGGCCTGGCAGCCAACCTGGGCCGGCTACCAGGCTCCGGTCCGGAGTTGCTCGCTATGAAAACGTCCCAGACCGGCGAGCCCAGCGGTAATCTGCACACCGGTAATGCTCGCTCCAGCAAGAAGTTGGCCGGACTCTCACACTGATATTCCGGAGGCTCGGCGGCTGGGCCGTGTCCCGGCGCTCGAATTGCAAAACACGTCAATGCCAATAACGATGACTGCCATCCTGATCCGCTCCCGCAAAGCAACGCCCGCGGGCCGTGCACCGAACTGAGGCAGTTGTTCCCGCCCAGCTACTTCCGCTTCAGGTACTGCAGCCGCCGCCTGGTCATCTCGCTCTTGCCACTGCGCTCGTTGGCCATCGCCGTCTTCCTGGCCGACTCGAGATCAGCGCGGGTCAGCAGCCCGTTGGCGAGCAAGAATTCCGCCAGCTCTCGCGGGTGGCCGCGTTCGGACCAGATCAGGTCCTGCAGCAGCTTCTTGTAGTCGGAGACCGCGCCTTCGCCGCTCAGATCGAAGGCGACGACGACTTCGGTCATCGGCACGGGCTGGGGGGCGGGCAGGCCGAGGATGTACTCCTGGTAGTGGAAAGCCATCGCCATCTTGGCGGTGCCGTTGCGGTCAAAGTAAGCGCTGACGTCCGCCGCCGCCTCCGGTCGGTGCCGGCTGCCCCGCCGCGCCGCCGGGCCGCCAGCCCGGACCGTCTCCTCCTGCGTTGATGGCTGCTGCTCGCTGCCACTCGGCGCGGGTCCCGGCTCGCTGCGGCTGGCCGACGACTCCAGCCGCAACGGCATTACCCAGGTACCGACGCTGACCAGCCACTCCCCTTCCTCCAGGGCGACCGGCAGCGTCTCGTAATGCTGGGCCGGTGCCACCGGCAGGATGTGCCGGGCCGCAAGCTGCACCGCCTGGTGATCCAGTGGGGTCTCGTCCTCATGCGGCGCCAGGTACACGGCATGGGTGGTGTCGCGGCTGAACAGCTCCCACTGGTGGTGAACGTAGCGGAGACCCGCACAGCGGGGAGGGCGGTGCAAGGTGAGATCCCGGTTGCCGCTGAGCAGGCTCCGGTCCAGCCAAGTGATCTCGTCGGTGGGGCAGCTCACCCACGCACCGTGCTCGGACGGCCAGACAAAGAGCCGGCCCACCACCGCTTCCCCGGCCTGAAGCACCCCGTCCGCAGCGCCGCCCGTGCTGTTGCGGTTCACGTGATCCATGATGCCTGGCGGCAGCACCTGGCCGGCACACCCGTGGCATCCGCGACGCCGGTCACCACCGGGCAACCTGTGACGGGACAGGCGGTTCGCGGCAGCCGTTCTGCACGAAATGGACTGACGCTGCTCAGCGGCGGG
>DAITAE010000080.1:5984-11698 GCA_036824445.1 Streptosporangiaceae bacterium
GGGACACGAGCGCGTCCGCCTTGCTCCCCCACCTGATCGAATCGCCGTCGCGGACCGAGCGCCGGCCCGCCAGCGGGACACCGTTCAGGGTCAGCCCGTTGCGGCCCAGGTTCGTGACCCACCACTGACCGTCGGCGTAGGTGAAGCGGGCATGTTCCCTGGAAACCGTGGGCACCTCGGGCAGGGGCAGCTCCACATCCCCGCGCCCGGCGCGGGCACCCGATACCTGGGTCTCCGCCGTCGAGTCGCCTGTGACCAGCCGCAGCACCGGCACCGGGCGCTCGCCACGCTCGGCGACCGTCGGCAGGCCAGTGACAACGGTCCCGGCCGGTGCCGGCTCGTCACGGGTGTGCCCATCGTGGGCATAGGGCCAGCCGCCGGCCGGCACCAACTGAGAGTGCACAACCGGCTGCAGGGCAGGCGCTGTGTCCAGTGGACGGGCCTGCCGCAGCCGGTAACGGCCGGGCGGGACCGAGGGATCGCCGACGACCCGCACCTCAGCCACGCCGGGGCCGGCGAACCGGGCACCGTGCGCGGCGACCTGCTCCTGGTACACCTCGGTAGCACTCGCGTCGACGAGGTTGATGTCCATCAGCTCGCATAGCGAGCCGAAATCATGTGGGTTCAGCCACAGCTCGATCGAGTTCGGCGCGAGAAGCGAGCCAGCCGGGGTTATCACGAAGACCTCGGGCAGGTGACGCAGGCCCAGTTGCAGCACGTCCTGCCCGTCGCGCCACGGGCGGCTGCGTATCCGCTGCACCCACGGATGCGCCGTACCGATCCCCATGGCCCGCATCGCAAGCACGCACCCAGTGCCGAGCGCCGCGGTGAACAGCAGAAGCGCAGTACCGACAACGACGGACCCGGTCATGGCGAGCGCCACCGCCCAGCAGGCGGCCGCGCCGGCCGCCACTGCCCAGCGCCTGCGGGTCCGTCTCGGCATCGGGGCACGAGGCGGGCGGCGCATGGCCTCCCCGCGATCAGTCATCGCATACCGTCCTTGCACGACACGCCGCGCGCGGCATCCTGTAGGTCTTTCGAGCATGGAGACGGCCGGCGGCGCAGGTCAACGGATTGCGTCCGGCTTCCAGACATCTGGAAGTTGGCCCGCAGTCCCTCGCTCCGGGGGTGGCACGAGACCTACACTGCTGTCCCTGCCGCACCTAGCGCACCCGTACTGGCCTGCGGAACCCGGAGGGCGGATGACCGAGCCCCTGATACTGCCGCTGGCCCCGGGCGATCCCCAGCATCTCGGCGGGCACCAGCTCATCGGCCTGCTCGGGCATGGCGGGATGGGCCGTGTCTATCTCGGGATCTCCCCCGACGGCGGCCAGGTCGCCGTCAAGGTGATGCATCCGCAGTACGCCGGGGACAGCGCATTCCGGGAACGGTTCAAGCGCGAAGCGGAAACGGCACAGCGGGTCAGTGGCCGCTTCACCGCAAGGGTCCTGGATTCAGGGGTCGACGAGCGAACACCGTGGCTCGCCACCGAATACATCCCCGGGCCCACGCTCGCCCAGCTGGTCTCCGGGTACGGCCCGCTGCCCGACGCGAGCGTCCGGGCGCTCGCGGCCGGGCTGGCGCAGGCGCTGAGTGACATCCACTCCCGGCACATCGTCCACCGCGATCTCAAGCCGGCCAACGTGATCCTGTCAGTCACCGGGCCCCGGGTCATCGATTTCGGGATCGCCCGGGCACTGGACGGGACGGGCATGACAGCCACCGACGAGCTGCTCGGCACGGTCAACTACATGTCACCGGAGCACCTCGCTGGCTGGCAGGTGACCGGGCAGAGTGACGTTTACTCCCTCGGCGCGGTGCTGGTGTATGCGTCGACCGGCAAGACTCCGCAGCGGCCCGTTCTCACTGCGGGCGCGGCCGACGACCGGGAGGCTGGACCCGGCCTGGGCGACGTACCGCCGGGCTTGCGGGCACTGATCGCACGGTGCCTGCGGCCAGACCCGGCACGGCGCTCCACGCTTGCGGAAATCATCGGCGAGTGCAGGCCCTCGGGCATCCCGCATCTCAACGACTGGCTGCCGCAGCCAGCGGCGGCATTCGTGCGCACGAGGGCGCAGCAGCAGCAGGGCAACGTGACCACGCTGCTGAACAGCAGAAGAGCCACGCCGTCGCAGGAGGCTGGACCCGCCACGCCAGCACGGCCGGCCGGGGCGGCGCCGTTGCGGACGCCTGGAGCCGCGGCGGGGCGGCAGCACCGCTACCGGGCGCTGTCCGCCAGGATGGCCACGGCCTCCGGCCGGTGGCCGCTCGTCAGGCAGGCGAGCCTGCGGCGCTGGTCGGCGCTGTCCCTGCTGCTCAGCGTCGTGGCACTCACCGAAGTAGCGAGCCGGACGGCGCTGGCAGAGCGCAGGGGAGCGGCCCGGCTGCCGTGGCTCGCGTCCGCGCGGAACATTCAGGCCACGATCGGGCAGTTCACGTCCTGGCTGCCGGACCCCCTCGCCGGATGGTCACAAGCAGCCGGCTCCGCCGCCGGGGTGGATGACCGGCTGGCCGCCGTCGCTGGCGTCCTCGTCGTCCTCACGGCCATCGCCCGCCGGACCCGCCGGACCCACGCGCACAACATAGCCCTCAAGGCCGTGGCCACTTACGCAGCCAGCATCCTGGTGATCCTCATCGCGCTACGGCTGGTCCAGACCGGGTTCGCCCCGCTGATCCACATCGCTGAGTACCTCGGGTGGTGGGCAGTGGCCGTCGTGGCGGTGGCCGCCGTTACTGTCTACCCGCTCGCCGGCCCAGCGCGTTAACCGCTGTAACCCCTCTGGCAGCCTCCGTCAGCCCGGGCCCCCATGCTCTGTTCCCAAAGGGCCTTGACAGGTACGGAGCAGTACATCAGGATTGTCGGTCAGACGACCGAACGATATCTCGCCACATGGTCCAGATCAGCGCGAGGGGTTCGGCGCCAGTGGGGGGTTCATGGTGGTGGAGCAGGACACCCGGCTGCGGATTCTGGCCGCGGCCAAGGGTGTCCTGCTCGAAGTCGGCTACGCGAACCTGTCAACGCGGGGCATCGCGGAGGCGGCGGGGGTGCCGCTGAGCCAGATTCACTACCACTTCGGGTCGAAGCAGAACTTGATGCTCGCGGTGCTGGACATGGAGAACCGGATGCGGCTTGCCCGGCAGGCGGCGATGTACGAGTCCGACAAGCCGTTGTGGGAGCAGTGGCTGCAGGCATGCGACTTCTTCGACGACGACCTTGAGTCGGGCTATGTCCGGGTGCTGATGGAGATGACGGCGGCGGGCTGGTCCAACCCCGAGATCGCCGATGCAGTATCCACGGAGGTACAGGGCTGGTTCGACCTCCTGGCCGAGGTGGCGCAGCGGGCGGCCAAGCGGTTCGGCTCGCTGAGCCCGTTCACCGCGGAGGAGCTGGCCGCACTGGCGGGCCTGCCGTTCCTGGGAGCAGAGACAGTGATTCTGCTCGGCCTGGATGACTCGAAGATTGCCGCGCGCCAGGGCTTGCGCAAGATCGGTGAACTGCTGCGAATGATCGAGGAGCCGCCGGAGCCGGGGCGGCCGCGATGAGAGCCCGCTACCCCGATAGCGATGGGCTCGTCGTCCGCGACGGTGTCGAGATCCGCTATGAGCGTTATGGGCGGGGCTGGCCGGCGATCCTGCTGCTGCCGACCTGGTCGATCGTGCATTCCCGCCATTGGAAGATGCAGGTCCCGTATCTGGCACGACATTTCACCGTGGTCTGTTTTGACGGGCGGGGCAGCGGCGGCTCCGGCCGGCCCGCCGACGCGAGCGCCTACAGCGACGCCGCCTTCGCTTCGGATGCGCTGGCTGTGATGGACGCCACCGGAATCGACAGCGCGGTTCTGGTCAGCGCGTCGTGCGGCGGATTCTGGGCGTTGCGGCTATGCGCCGAGCATCCGGATCGCGTGCTGGGGTCGGTGTTCATCGCGCCCACCGCACCGCTGGTCCCGCCGCTTGCCGAACGGCGGGTGCAGCGCTTCGGCGAGGTATTCGACAACCCAGTCGGCTGGCAGCTGTACAACGCCCATAGCTGGAAGACCCAGTATCCCGAGTTCGTCGCGTTCTTCGTAGGACGCATCTTCACCGAGCCGCACTCGACGAAACAGATCGAGGACGCGATCGGGTGGGCACTGGAGACCGATGGCGAGACGCTGACGGCGGCCGACCGTGGCCTCGAATGCTGTAACGGGGCAGCGGTCCAGCGGCTGGCCGCGCAGCTGGCCTGCCCGGTCCTGGTGATCCACGGCACGCAGGATGCGGTACGCAGCTACGCCGAGGGCGAGGCGCTTGCCAGCTGCGCGGGCGGCGTGCTGGTGACGCTGGCGGGCGCCGGCCATTTCCCGCACGTCCGCGATCCGGTACAGGTGAACCTGCTGATCAAGCAGTTCGCGGATCGGATCCGGCAATGAGAGCGCGGCTGCCCGACCGGGCGGACGTTGTTCGGCGCGACGGCGTCCGCGTCGCCTTCGAGGTCTTCGGCCAAGGGGAACCAGCGCTGCTACTCATCCCGGCCTCGCCGATCACGCACGCACGGTCGTGGAAGGGGATCGTCCCGACCCTGGCGCGCCGGTTCACCGTCATCACAACCGATGGCCGGGGCACGGGCCGATCCGACCGCCCCCATGCGCCGGAGCGCTACGCGCCGGCCGAGGTGACCGCCGACCTGCTGACGGTGCTGGATGCTGCCGACATCGGCCAGGCGGTCCTGGTCGCGCACTGTCATGCGGTTCCCTGGGCGCTGTGCCTCGCCGCAGACCACCCCGAGCGTGTCGCCGGCCTTGTCGCGATCGACCCGGCGGTTGCGGTCGCGCCGCCCCATCCGCACACGGTGGAGCCGGACCGGCGGTGGGCAGACCAGGTGGACGCACCGTCCGGGTGGGCCATGCGCAACCGGCACTTCTGGCGCCAGGACGGTGGCTACCGCGAGTGGATCGAGTTCTTCTTCGGCCAGCAGCTGCCCGAGCCGCATTCGACCAAGCAGTACGAGGACACGGTGGGCTGGGCGCTGGACACCGACGCCGAGGCGATGATCGCCGAGCGCGAAGGGCGGGCCGCGCCGGCCGGCAGCGAGGCCGAGGCGCTCTGCCGCCGGGTACGGTGCCCTGTGCGTGTCCTGCACGGTTCCGATGACCGCTGCCAGCCAGTGGCCCGGGGACGGCGGCTGGCCGAGCTGACCGGCGGTGACCTGGTCGTGCTGGAGGGCGCCGGCCACCTGCCCCATGGCCGGGACCCGGTGAAGGTCACCCGGCTGATCACCGAGTTCGCCGACAGGATCACGGGAGCGTCCATGCACGCCACGACCTGGACCCGGGGCCCGTGCCGCCCGGCGCGGGCGCTGTACCTGTCCTCCCCTATCGGGCTTGGCCACGCCCGCCGCGACGTGGCCGTCGCCAAGGAGCTGAAACGGCTCCGCCCCGAACTTGAAATCGACTGGCTGGCCCAGCACCCGGTGACCACCGTCCTGGAGGCCGAAGGCGAGCGCATCCACCCCGCCAGCCAGTGGCTGGCCAGCGAATCCGCACACGTCGCCTCCGAGGCCGCCGGGCACGACCTGCACTGCTTCCAGGCGCTGCGCCGGATGGACGAGATATTGGTCGCCAACTTCATGGTGTTCCAGGAGGTCGTCGAAGAGGGCCGCTACGACCTGGTCATCGGCGATGAGGCCTGGGACGTCGACTACTACTGGCACGAGAACCCGGAACTGAAACGCGGCCAGA
>DAITAE010000593.1:0-3082 GCA_036824445.1 Streptosporangiaceae bacterium
CTGCGTCATAGATCCAGCGGTGCCCAAGCACTCCGTGCTCAGCTGTTCCGATCAGGGCACCGCCAGCACCAGCGAGCGCGTGCGCCCGGTAGGTCATCGGTACCTGATAGGTGGTGGCCCGGTCTCCCGATCCGTCGGTCACCAGCATGAACTCGATTCCGACCTCTCCTTGCGGATCGTCGATCCGGAACCCGCCGGCCTCCGTCAGCTCGGGCGCGCGCCCGGTGCTGAGGTACCAGGGCTGGCCGGGCAGCCAGGATGTCAGGAGCTCGGTCTTCTCTGGGCTCAGCGTGGTGTCGTGGATGATGGCCATGCCCGGTCGGGTTCCTCTCGGGTCGCGTGCTGATGAAAGGCTACTCACGGCAACCCCGAAGGCGGGTCGGTCCTGTGTGCTTACCCTGGGCGGGCGGCGAGCGCGGAGCGGGCTTCGTCGGCTTCCGGGCCGTCGGCCGCGATCACCTGCTCCAGCGCTAGCTGGTGAGCGGTTTCGAGCGCTTGGGCAGCGGGTGTCCGAGTGTGGGGCGACACGCCGGTGCCCTCCCAGCCAGTGCCAGTGACCGGGTTGACGGCGGCGGCGACGGAGATGGTTGCCTCCAGGTGCGGGTGGACGCGGAATCCCTCGCGCGCATGAGCGCCCCCGCGGGTGGGCTCGCCGACAACGACCGCGCGGTCGAGCTGCTGCAGGTCGTAGGCAACCTGCTCGCCGCCGGAGAACGTGGCCCGGCTGGTCAGGACATAGACCGGCTTGGTCTTGCCGAATCGGCGGCCGGACACGTACGGCAGGGTCCAGAACTGCCTGAGCCGGTTGTCCTGGCGTTCGGCGAGGCCGGTGAGCTGGACCGGGTCGTGGTCCCACAGGTAGCTGATAATGAATGCTGCCATGGCGGGCTCACCGCCCAAGCAGCGTCGCAGGTCGATGATGAGGGCTGCGGTCGCAGCGACCAGGCTCATCGAGGCGTTGATGAGCTCGCCGGCGATGACGGCCGGGAACAGGACCGGCTGCAGGTCCAGGTAGCCAACGTTGCCCGCCAAGCGGCGGACACTGCCCACACCGCCGCAGGTCTGCTCCGCCCACCGGGCCATGGCGGCGTACTCCTCAGAGTCATCGCCAGGTTCGCGGTGGCTAAGCGGCTGGTCGTGGTACAGCAGCCGCAGGTGCTTGTCGCCATTGACCGACTGCAGATCGGTCGTGACCGCATCCGCCAGCCCTGATTCGTTAAGTGGATAACGGCCGTCGGCAAGCCCCTCGGCCAGCACGGCCGCTACCCGCGCACCGACGTCCGGGTAGACATAGCGCGATTCGACCAGCGCCCGGACTTCCCGGACCACCCGGGTCACCTCGTTTGGGTCCATGCATCAAGGCAAGCCGGCCCTTGCCCTAAGCGTCAAGAGCAGTTAACACTTTTGCCATGGACGATGCCGGTGAAGTTCTCACGATCACCACGCCCGGCCAGTTCAGGGCCCTGGGCCACCCGACGCGTCACCGGCTGCTGCTCGCCCTCGGCCAGGGCGAGGCCACGATCAGCCAGCTCGCAGCCGTGCTTGGCAGTAACAAAGGCAACATTGCCCATCACCTCAAGGTGCTCACTGCGGCAGGCCTGGTCCGCACGGCCGGAACCCGCCAGGTCCGCGGCGGCACTGAACGGTACTATCAGCGCTCCGCCAGCCGGCTGGAATACGACGATGCAGACACCACCGCGGTGGCCTTCCGCGCGATCGCCGATGAGATCGCTGCCGCCGAGCCCGGCCCGCTGCTGGTGCTGCGGTCGATCAGGCTGACCGCCGAGCACGCCAGCCAGCTCCAGGAAACCCTGCACGCTCTCGCGCACCACCGCGACGACGGCGCGGGCAACCCGCGCTACGGCCTGCTCGTTGGTTTCTACAAACCCCAGCCACCCGGGGCTGCGCAGATGCCGCGGTAGCGCAAAAGCGCGTGAGTAGTACGATATCGTATAATCCGATATCGTGAATGGAGCTGCGCCCGGGTGGTCGGCGCTGCTGGCGCTGCAACGGGCCACCCACGCCACCTTGGAGGTGCTGGCCGCCGAACTCGCGGACCTCGGCCTGACCGGCTCAGAGATCAATGTCTTGGCCAACCTCGCCGATGGCCGCAGCCGGAGCGTGTCGGAACTGGGCCGGGCGGCGGGCACCCGCCCCACCACGCTCACCAGCGTCCTGGACCGGCTGGAACGACGCGGCCACATCACCCGCAGTCCGCGCCTGGGAGACCGGCGGGGGGTGCTGATCGAGCTCACCTCCACCGGCCGCCATGCCGCGGCCACGATCCGGCATGCCATCACCGGCATTGAGCAGCGCGCACTGGCTCCCCTGCCCGTCGGCGCGATCGCTGCCCTGCGCACTGCACTCCAGGCTCTGACCGAGGTATCCGAATGAGCAGGGACGACACGCGCGACGCCTCCGTATTCGACGCGCTGATGGCCGAGGTGATGGCGGGCGCGACACGGTTCGGCCACCGTGAGCACGTCCACCTGACGTGGCTGGCCGTACGGCGCTGCGGCGTTCCGGCGGCGGTCGGCTTGGTCAGCGACGGCATCCAGCGCACCGCCCGCTACGCGCGGGCGCCGCAAAAGTACCACGCGACCATCAGCCGGGCCTGGGTGGAGCTGGTCGGGTACCACGTGGCGGAGAGCGGCGAAAGTGACTTCCCCGCCTTCGCTGACCACCACTCGGCTCTGCTCGACAAGCGGTTGCTGACCCGCTTCTACCGCCCGGCAACCCTGGCCGGCACGCGGGCGAGGACCGGCTGGGCCGAACCCGACCTTGCCCCGTTCCCATGGCAGGACGCCGCCAGGCAGCACTCCGGCCAGAAAGAGGTTCAATGACCCAGCCAACGCCGGCGGATGCCCGGCGGAGTAGGCAGCCGCAGATCGTCCGGCTCGGCGGCCGCGTGGACACCGTCAGCCGGGGCGTTGCGGCTCAGCCCATCCGGCCGGTGACGTAGGCCTTGGTGCGCTCATCGACCGGGTCCTGGAAGATCTGCTCGGTCCGGCCGTACTCGACGAGGACGCCCGTGCGGGTATCACTCTGCTCGTCGCGGAGCACGGAGTAGAAGGCGGTGCGG
>DAITAE010000081.1:0-11607 GCA_036824445.1 Streptosporangiaceae bacterium
GGAGAGCCGGGTGGCGGCGCTGATACATCTGGGATCGCACGGCGATGTCTATCCGCCCCGGCCGTTACCGGATCAGGAACGCGCCCAGCCCCTCTGGCCGCTCGGCCTGCGCCGCGATGTCCACCACGACGGCCAGGTCGGGACCGTGGCGCATCCAGTCGATGAGATTGTGAACGCCGTCGGCAGGTCCCTCGAAGACCGCCTCGACCCGCCCGTCGGGAAGGTTGCGTACCCACCCGCTCACACCATGCTCGAGGGCCCTTCGCCGGCAGGCGTCGCGGAAGTAGACGCCCTGGACCCGGCCGGAGACGAGCACCCGATAGCGGATCACAAGCAGACGTTACGGGGTGACTGGGGCACGCGCCTGCCCCGAGGTCAGCCGCTCGGCGTCAACATAAGTTGACAAGGATCCTGTCGTCAACTTATATTGACGACATGACGAACAGGGCTGGTCTGGCCGAGGCGGCCAGCGGAGGCGACCCGGCCGAGGGGCTGCGGGCGGCCCGCGCGCTGCGTGAGCTGGCGGAGCGGCTGGAGGCGCTGCAGGTGGGCAACGCCCGGGCACACGGCTGGTCGTGGGCGGAGATCGCTTGCTTCCTGGGCGTCAGCAAGCAGGCGGTGCATAAGAAGCACGCCGGCCGGCTCCCGCCCGGCTGAGACACAGCGAGCCCGGAGAGAGGAGACGGGGTGTTCGAGAGGTTCTCCCAGGACGCCAGGCGCGTGGTGGTGCACGCCCGGCACGAGGCCGTGCGCGCGGGCCGGGGGCAGCTCGGCTGCGAGCACCTGCTGCTCGGCCTGCTGGCCGAGCCGGGCCCGGCCGCCGAGGCGATGACCGCGGCGGGACTCGAGCTCGGCGCGTTGCGGGCCGGGCTGTCCCGCGGCAGCCAGGCGGAGCCGGATCCGCTCGATGCGGACGCGCTCGCCTCGGTCGGCATTGACCTGAACATGGTCCGCAGGGCGGCCGACGCCACGTTCGGCCCAGGCGCCCTGGACCGGACCGGACCTGGTCGGCCCCGCAAACGCGGCCGGATGCGGGTCACGGCGGACGCGAAGAAGGCGCTGGAGCTCGCGCTGCGGACGGCGGTGAGACTCCGGCAGCGGGAGATCTCCGGCGGGCACCTGCTGATTGGGATCATCGATCACGTCGACAACGGCGCGCTCGACCTGCTGGCCGCCTTCGCCGTGGACGTTGCCGGGCTTCGCGCTGACGTGCTGGCCCGGCTGGCAGCGGCTGCCTGACCGGCCGGGCGGGGGGCGGGAGGCGCTCGAGCGGCGGGCCTGTCATCAGTTAGCCCTCCGCGTTCCGGCTCGGGAGCCGGCGGTGGTGATCAGGGCGCGTAGTTGCTGAGCTCGATGAGGTTCTGGTCCGGGTCGCGGATGTAGCAGCTGACGATCGCCCCGGTCGCGCCGGTGCGCGCAACCGGGCCCTCCTCGATCGCGATTCCGGCCGCGGCCAGCTCCGCGATCACCTCGTCGATGTCGTCGTCCACGACGAGGCAGACATCCGCGCTTCCCGGAGTCGGGCGCAGCGCCTTTGGCTCGAACTCCCGCCCGGCCTCGTGGAGGTTGATCTTGCTGATCCCGAAGGTCAGCGCCGTGCGCCCGGGACCGAACGTCACCGCCTTCATGCCGAGCACCTGCGTGTAGAACCCGACGGTCGCGCCGATGTCTGCCACGGTCAGCACGAGATGATCCAGCCTGTCGACTCGCACGGAACCTCCTCCAGCATCGCCATCACGTTGCCTCTGCCCCGCACGGGCCCTGCCATCACCGTGCGGGTGCTCCTAAGGTTGCCGGTATGGACGGCGGGTCCGGTCCGGAAACGGCGGGTAAGGGGCACGGTGCATGACCGGTGAGGCTGTCGGCTATGACGTCCGCGCGCAGGAGTCCCGGTGGCTTCGGCGGTGGCAGGCGCACCCGCCGGCGAAGTTCGACGTCAGCGGCGCCGACCCGGCCCGCAAGTTCTACAACCTGGTCGAGTTCCCTTACCCGTCCGCCGAGGGTCTGCATGTCGGGCACGTCTACACCTACTGTGGCGCGGACGCGCTCGGCCGGTATCTGACCATGAACGGCAGGCAGGTCCTGCAGCCTATAGGTTTCGACTCGTTCGGGATCCACACCGAAAACTTCGCCATAAAGATCAACGAGCACCCGAAAACGGTGACCGACCGGGCGACCGTCAACTACCGGCGCCAGCTGCAGCGGGTGGGCGCGAACTGGGCGTGGGACCTGGAGCTGCGCACCGACGATCCGTCCTACTACCACTGGACCCAATGGATCTTCGTCAAGTTCTTCAAAGCGGGATTGGCAGAACGGAAAGAGGCGCCGGTCATCTGGTGTCCCTCGTGCCTGACCGTGCTGGCCTACGAGCAGGTCGACGGGAACCGCTGCGAGCGATGTGACTCTGAGGTCGTCACGAAGGTGATGAAGCAGTGGTTCCTGCGGATCACCGCGTACGCGGACGAGCTGCTGGACGCCCTCCCGGGGCTGGACTGGCCCGAGCTGTCCAAGCGGCTGCAGCGGGAATGGATCGGCCGCTCGGCCGGGGCCGATGTGCTGTTCGCCGTCACCGCCGACCCTCGGACCCGGCTGACCGCGTTCACCACCCGCGCCGACACGCTGTTCGGCGTGACCTTCGTCGCGCTGGCGCCCGAGCATCCCTTCGTCGGCACGCTGATCACAAGGGCTGGCAACGGTGAGCAGGTAGCCGCCTACGTCGCCGAGGTCGCCTCGCGGGTCGGTGCCGACCGGTACACCAGGATCGGGGAGGCGGGCCGGCCGGGAGTGGTCACCGACGTCACGGTCACCCACCCGCTGACCGGCGCGCAGCTCCCGATGGTGGTGGCCGACTACGTGCTGGCTGAGTACGGCACCGGCGTGGTGATGGGCGTGCCCGCACACGACGAGCGCGACTTTGCCTTCGCGACCGCGCTGGGCCTGCCCGTCGTGCAGGTCATCGAGCCCGATCCGGCGGCGGGCAGCTACGACGGTACCGCTGCCTGGCAGGGTGAGGGCACGCTGGTCGCGTCCGCGGACTTCACCGGGCTGCCATCGGCCCACGCCCGTGACCGGATCGCGGAACGGCTGCAGGACAAAGGGCTGGGCCGGCCGGTCACCCGCTACCGGATGCAGGACTGGCTCGTCTCGCGCCAGCGCTACTGGGGATCACCGATTCCCATCATCTACTGCGGCGGCTGCGGCACCGTCCCGGTTCCCGAGGCCGACCTGCCGGTCGAGCTGCCCGCCGTGGCCGACTTCCGGCCGACCGGCACCGGCGTGTCGCCCCTAGCCACCAGCGAGGAGTTCGTCAACGTCGCCTGCCCGGCCTGTGGTGGGCCAGGCAGACGCGAGACCGACGTGTTCGACACCTTCGTCGAGTCATCGTGGTATTTCCTGCGCTACCCCTCCCGCGCCTGCTCTCAGGAGGCCTGGGACCCGCAGATCACGCGCCGGCTGCTGCCCGTCGACATGTACGCGGGCGGCCGGGAGCACGCCACCCGCCACCACCTCTACGCCCGGTTCGTCACCCGGGCGCTGCACGACCTGGGCCTGCTGCGCTTCGCCGAGCCGTTCACCCGGCTGCGCCTGCACGGCCTGCTCACCTCCGGAGGCGCGAAGATGAGCAAGAGCCGGGGGAACGTGGTTAATCCCGATGCCTATATCGACCGGGTAGGCGCCGATAACCTGCGGACCTACCTGCTGTTCTGCGGCCCGTGGGAGGAAGGCGGGGATTTCAGCGACCGGGGCCTGCAGGGCGTGGTGCGCTTCACCGGGCGCCTCTACAACCTGGTCGTGGGCTCGCCGGCGCCCGCCGGTCCCGGTGCGGACCTGCGTCGGCTCGACCGGGCGGTCCACAAGGTCGGGACGGATATCGAGCGGCTGAAGTTCAACACCGCGATCGCCGAAATCATGTCGCTCAGCAACTGGCTGCGTGACGGCCGCGAGAACATGACCACCCGACAGTGGGCGCAAGCCTGCCGCACGCTGGTGCTGCTGCTCGCGCCGTTCGAGCCATTCATGGCCGAGGAGCTATGGCAGCACCTGGGCGGCGACTACTCGGTCCACAACCAGCCCTGGCCGGCGTACGACCCCGCCGCGCTGGCCGACGACGAGATCGAGCTGCGGGTGCAGGTCAACGGCAAGCTGCGGGGCAAGGTCACGGTGGCGGCCACGGCCGACCAGCAGACGGCGCTCGGCGCGGCTCTGGCCCTCGCCCCGGTCCGCAGCGCACTGGCTGGAGGCACCCCCAAGCGGGTTGTCTTCGTGCCCGGACGGACCCTGAACCTCGTCGTCTGAGCGCCGCCCGGTGCCCGGCGCAGCGCCCTTCCGGCCGCTGCCGCGCCAGCCCTCAGGAGGGTGTGGCAGCGGAGCCAGGATGCGCGGCCTCCGCGCGCAGCGCTGCCATCCGCTGGTGGAACTCATCCTCGTCGATCTCGCCGCGGGCGAACCGCCCGGCCAGGATCTGCTCGGGCGTGGCCGCGGCGGGCGCGGCGGCTGGCCTGGACTCGCCGTACGGGCCAGCCCCGCCGGCGTAGCCCCGGCCGGGCGGCAGCAGCCGCTGGCCACTCCCGGTGAACAAACGAACGAGGGCGATGACGGCCACCACCAGCAGCGCCCAGAACACCAGCGAACCGAGGCCCAGGGCCCACCCCCAGCCGCCCAGCTGCGGCCCGTACCAGAACATCTCCGCACCTTCTTCCCGCGGGCCGTGCCAGCGAGCGCGCTGGGCCCGCAGATGCCAGTACACAGCCCGACCCTGAGCGCAAGCTCCATGCCACCCATCGGCCGGCTCTGCGCCGTGCACCGGTCCCGGCTGGTTCCCGGCGCGGGCCGGCGCCAGGCGGCGATGAGTCCAGGGGGCGGCGGCGGTCTACTGGTCATGGCCGGCGGGATGGCCCCGGCGGCCGGCGAGACGGGAGCCTGTCATGAGCCCGCAACCCCAGATCCAGCAGCGCGCCGCGCAGGACTACGCCGCGATCCCGGTGCGTGTCACCATGGACTCTCTTCCGGCGGCGGTGGACGAAGGGTTCCCCGAGCTGTTCGGGTGGCTGGAGCAGCACGCCGTCGCGCCCACTGGGCCACCGTTCATCCGTTACCTGGTGGTCGACATGGCGGGCGAGCTTCAGATCGAGCTGGGGGTACCGGTGGGAACCAAGGTCGGCGACGGCGGCCGGGTACGGTCCGGCGTGCTCCCCGGCGGCCGCTACGTGGTGCTGCGGCACGTCGGGCCCTACGACGGCCTGGTCGCCAGCAACGCGGCGCTCCAGCGGTGGGCGCAGGAGCAGGGCGTCGGGCTGGACAGCTGGGACACCGCCGAGGGCACGGCCTGGCGCGGTCGCGTCGAGCACTACCTCACCAACCCCGCGGCCGAGCCCGACCCGGCCAAATGGGAGACCGACGTCGCGTACCTGGCCAGCGAGGCCTGAGCAGCTGGCGCGGGAGCGGATCTACATCACGGAAGCATGGCAGGCCCGCGGAGCGGCAGGGCCCCTGGCGTGCGGACGGCTCCGGCAGATCCGCCGGAGTGAGGCGCCCTGGTCAGACGGGCTGAGCCAGGCCGGTCGGGTTGACGTCGGGCAGCATCCCGGATGCGACCACGGCGCGCACGGACGGTCGAAGGAGGGCGACGACTTCCTCGGCGCCCTGTTCGCCGAGCAGCGCCAGCCCGCCGGCCCAGGCCAGCTCGTCGGTGCGGGATTCGATCGTGTCCAGCACGTCCCGGCCGGCCCGGGTGAGCTGAGGGACGGAGCCCGCGGTGAGCAGGCCCCGGCTCTGCAGCGTCTCGGCGGCGGCGGCCCACTCCGTCACGGACCAGCCGCGCACCTGCCGTATCAGCTCATCGGGGAAGCGGCCGTCCGCGACCTGCAGCAGGTGCGCCTGCAGCCCGCTTATCCCTTCGCTGACCAGGACCGCGATGTGCCCGTCGCCGCGATGCTCGCGCAGGGTGGTGGCCAGTTGCCAGAGCCTGCCGATCGCGTCACCGGGTGGCGGGACCGCGGCGTTGGCCGCGAACAGGGGCCTGCCGGTCGGGTCCGCCGCGGCGGCCACCGGATCGAGCAGGCTGGCTGCGGCGTCACAGGCCTGCGGGTCCACGCCCGCGTCCCGCAGCGCGGCGGTGCTGACGGCCGCACGCGCCTGGACGCAGGCCTGCGGCGTGGTACGCGACCACGCGTCGGGCAGCGCCTTGGCGACCATGGCCGGGTGGAACCCGCCGAAGGCCGCGATGACCGGAGCCGCGGGGACGGCGCCGAGCGGCGCGGCGCGGAACGCGAAGTAGGTCATCCAGAAGCCTCTGAGGCCGAGCGCGATCCCGGCGGGCCGTACGCCGTCCGCGAAGTAGATGACGTCGTGCAGCGTTTCCAGGCTGGCCCACACGCGGCGGGCGGGATGCGTGCGCACGGGGCGGAGTCTAACCTCGCCGCATGTGATCTTCGCTTATCTCTGACTATAGTCAGAGAATGGAGACGGGCATGGTGGCGCAGGTCCGGAGGTTCAACCGGACCGTCACGCAACGGATCGGCGCGCTCAACGACTCGTTCCTGGCCCGCGACCGCCCGCTCGGCCAGGCGCGCCTGCTGTGGGAGATCGGGCCGGAGGGCAGCGATATCCGGCTGCTCCGATCGCGGCTGGACCTGGACTCCGGCTACCTGAGCCGGCTGCTGCGGTCGCTGGAGAATGACGGGCTCATCGTCGTCGAACAGAGCAGGGCCGACGGGCGGGTACGCACGGCGCGCCTCACCGGCCGCGGGCTGGCCGAGCGGGCGGAGCTTGACCGGCGCTCCGACGATCTGGCCGCGTCCATACTGCGGTCGCTCACCGCCCGCCAGCGCACCCGGCTCACCACGGCGATGGCCGAGGTCGAACGGCTCCTGGTGGCCTCGGCGGTCCAGGTCGCCGCGTGCGACCCCCGGCACCCGGACGCACGCTCCTGCCTGCGGGCCTACTTTGGCGAGCTGTCACACCGCTTCGCCGGCGGCTTCGACCCCGGCCGCAGCATCTCCGCCGACGACGACGAGCTGACGCCGCCCGCGGGTCTCCTCCTGGTTGCCACCGCCCACGGCGAGCCCGTCGGATGCGGCGCGCTCAAGTTCCACGGCGGTGCCCCCGCCGAGATCAAGCGGATGTGGGTCGCGCCCACGGCCCGTGGGCTGGGGCTCGGCCGGCGGCTCCTCGACGACCTGGAGGCGCACGCGGCCGCCCGCGGGGTCCGCACGCTCCGGCTGGAAACGAATCGCGCCCTCGGCGAGGCGATCGGCCTGTACCGGTCGGCCGGCTACCGCGAGGTCGCCGCGTTCAACGAGGAACCGTACGCCCACCACTGGTTCGAGAAGACCCTGGGCTCCTAGCCGGCCGCCAGGCGTTCCGCCAGCCACTCCACGGGGGCCAGCAGCACGTCTTCGGCCGGGAGCTCGCCCAGCCGGGCCGGCTCGAAGGAGGGCACGGTCTCGGTCACCGCGGCAACGATCTCCGCCATCCGGTCGCCCGCGGAGTCCATGGCGGCCACCAGGTCCCGGGGCGCACACCGCTCGTGCAGCTCGACATGCACGACGCAGAGATGGCTGAGGCGGTTGCAGTCCTGCTCGGGCACGACCAGCACGACGCGCCCGTCGGAGCGGCCCCGCAGCAGGCGGGCCGTGTGCAGCTGGGCAACGCGCCGCTTCGAGCCCATGAGCGGCGCACCGTGATCGGCCCTGCTGGCAAGCCCGGCGGCGGAGCCGGTCTTGCGCACGACCCGAATGGTGCCGGCCTCCTCGGCGCCGCCCACCCGGTAGTAGGTCACGCCGGTGACGCGCTTGATGACGCGGGCCTGGGCCCGTACCACCCGCAGCACCGGCAAGGTGAGCCGGTGCAGGTCCACACCCGCGTCCCGCATGGCCACCACGACGTCGTTGTCGTACACGTCGGCGTCGTCGCGGGACGTGCCCACCGTCACCGTCTTGGCCTGGTGCTTGACCGAGTCGATCGGCCGCCCGACCTCGTCGATGGCGCGGGCGAGGACCGCCCGGGCCAGGTCTACCGGCTGCGTCGCCTGGAAGGAGAAGGCTTCTGGGCCGAGTCCCGGCCTGGCCGGCTGAAGCACCAGGCGCGCCAGGCCCAGTGCGGTTTCGCTGGTCAGTACGCCGCGCAGGTGGCCGCGGTCGGCGTCCTCCAGCACATCGATGACCGGCACCAGAACCTCGCGCGGGAGCGCGGCGGACAGTTCCAGCCCGTGGTCCACCGCGCCCTCCAGCCGGGCGAGCGCGACACGCAGGGGCTCGGCAACCGCGTCGATGCGCCGTGCGGCGTGGTAGGCGAAGAGATGGCCCGCGGCCGTCGCGACGATCCACATCATCTCGGGATGCCCGAGCGGCAGCCCGACGACAAGATCCGTCGGCCAGCTCTGCTCGGTGCCCTCGTCACAGAGCACGATCGGTGTGTTTCCGTGGGCCGCGAGGATCTCGACCTCCTTGACCAGGTCGGATACCTGCCCCGGCGGTGCGCCGGCGACGCAGACGAGGACAAGTGCCTCCGCCGACAGATCGATGTGCTTCTTGTCCTCCACCGCATCCGTCGAGATCGTCTTGTAGCACAGCTCAGACAGCTTGATCCGGATCTCTGCCGCCGCCACCCGGTTGTGGCCCGAGCCGACCACGGCCCAGTACGGGTAGCGGGCGGCGACGTCGGCGGCGATCTTGGCAAGCAGCTCCTCGCTCTCCTGCAGGGCGAGGAGCTGGCCCGGAATCCGCTGCAGGCCATCGATCAGGCTGGCCTCGCGCTCGGGCGTCAGCACATTGAGCTCACGCCCGAGCTCGATGGCCAGCAGGCAGCCGGCCGCCACCTGGGCGTAGAACGCCTTGGTGGAAGCGACGGACATCTCGACATCCCGGCCGTCCGACGTGTAAAGCACGCCGTGGCTCTTGGTCGTCAGGTCACTGTCGCGCCGGTTGACGATCGAAAGGATCGCCGCGCCACGGTCTCTGGCAAGATCGACGCTCCGGTTCGTGTCCGTGGTGGTGCCGGACTGGCTGATCGCTATGACGCACACATCTGTCATGTCCGGGCGCAGGCATGACGCCGAAAACTCGCTCGCCGGCATGGCGGTCGGCACCAGCCGGTCGCCAACGGCGGCGCGCAGGAACTGCGCCACCCCCTGCGCGGCAACGGCGGCGGTGCCCTGCCCGACGACCACGATCTCCCGCACCCGCCCGTCGGAGATGCGCCTGCGCACCTCGGTGGGCAACGACGACGGCGGCAGGCCGACCTGCACGCCCGCCGCACCCTGGCGGAGCCGGCCCCGCAGCGTCTTGCGGAACGACGAGGGCGCCTCGTGGATCTCCTTGTGCAGATAGTGGACGGCGGAGTCGAGCGCCAGGTCCCGCGTCGTCACCTCGGCCGTGCGCAGCTCGGCGGGCTCGACGGGCCGGGGCACGCCATCGCCGTCCCACCGGCGGATGGCGGCGAGCGTCCCGGAGCCGCGGCGCGGCAAGGCCAGGACGGTACCCTGCCGGGTGGCCCCCGGCCATGCGGCGCCGCCCACCCTCAGGTACCTGGAGGTGGTCGCGACCAGGCCGTAGACCTCGCTCGCGACGACGAAACCGCCGTGGCCGAGGCCGACGTACAGGGACTGGCCGCTGCCCTTGACGGCGAGCAGCACCTCATCGCCGGTTTCAGACTGCGCCGCGATGGCCATGGAGCCGGCGAAGTCCCCCAGGCAGGCGCACAGAGCGCTGCCCGGGTCGGCGTCCTGCGCCAGGCGCTGTGACAGCAGCACCGGGATGACCTTTGCGTCGGTGGTAATTCCCCGCTCATCTGGCTCGTAGGAGACCTGTTTCGCGAGCGCGCCGTAGTTGTCGATGTCCCCGTTGAGCGCCGCTATCGAGAACGGGCCAGCGTCATCGGCGCCGGCGATGCGGCTGTCGACGGGGTGGGCGTTGGCCTCACTGATCCGCCCGACGCTGGCCCAGCGGGTGTGCGCCAGCACCGTGACCGCCGCGGAAGGCAGGGCCAGCACGGCGTGGAGGTCGGCGTCGTCGCGCAGGGCCAGGCGCAGGGCGGTGCCATTGTCGCCCAGCTTGCCGACGATGGCGGCGTGCTTGTAGACGAAGCACACGCCGTCGCCGGTCACGACCGCGGATCCGCTGCGCAGCAGCGGATCCGCGCGGCCGGCGAGAGATCCGGCGAGCAGCGCACGATCCGCCTCGTCCAGATGGACCCACACGCTCAGGCCCGCGGAGTCACGGCCACGCACTTCAAGGCGGTCGACCGCCTGCAGCACGGTCTCGACGGCGAGGTAGGTGAGCGCGGAGCGCGGCGTCGGCTGGCCTGGTATCAGTGCCCTGGCGCTGTCCGCGACCGCGATCCGGTCATGCAGCAAGGTGTAGAGCCGGTCGGTGAGCTGGCCAAGCACGCCCTGGACGGCCTCAACGCCGTCGGCGTCCCAGCCGAGGGTGCTCGGCGTGTCCAGCAGGTGATCGAGTTCGGCCGCCCATTCCAGGAGGCCGGAGCAGGCGGCGGCCATGGCCTGCCGCGCCGGGCCGTCGCGCAGCAGCTCGACGTTGGCGGCCTCGGTGCCGAGGGCGTCAAGCACCGTCTCTATCTCGTCGAGCAGGTGGCTGAGCACTTTCCCGGCAGCGGCCGGTTGCCGGAGGACCAGGGCCGCGGCCGCGGGCGGTTCTGGCAACGCCGGCAGTGCGCTCGCCGCGCCGTCGCTGGCCATGCTCTGGTAGGCAGGCAAGGCTGCCACGATGCCACACACCTGAGGCGCTCCTTCCCCTTGCCCGGCCAGCCTAGCTGGCTGACATGCGCCGGGTTCCCCGCCGACCCTGTGCCGCGGCCCGGCCCGCCGCCGGGCAGGGCAGCGGCCAGGCCTATTCGTTAAGATCAAATCCACTGTGCGCCTCCACACAACCCGGCGCGGCTGGCAGTGGCGCGGGACTCACTCAGCGAGGACAGGAGCGTGGCATGACGGCAAAGGCCGCCTTTTCGCCCGAGGAATGGAACGCGGTGCTCGAGGGCCCGCCGAGCGCCGGCATGATCGTGGTCACGGCCGCGCGTGGCGGGATGTTCCGCGAGACGATCGCGATGTCCAAGGCATACGCCGAGGCGCGTGCCCAGCACGGCGAGAGCGAGCTGCTCGACGAGATCGTCTCGGCGAAGCCCCAGATCGACCACACGAGGTACCACTCCTTCGAGGAGCTCCGGGACAACGGGCTGGAGAACCTCCGCAGCGCGGTGACGGCGCTCGAGGGCAAGGCGACGGCCGAGGAGGTCGATGACTACCGGCGTTTCGTTGTTGCTCTGGCGAACAAGGTCGCGGCCGCGCACAAAGAGGGCGGCCAGGACGTGAGCCCCGCCGAGGCGGAGGCCGTCCAGCAGATCACGGCGGCGCTCGGCACAGCCGTTCAGTAGCGGAGCAGGCGGCCCGGGCAGCCCGGGTCCCGCGAGGGAGACGTCGGCGCCTCGCGTCCCCGGAGCCATGGTGCCCGGCCCATGGGACGTGATCATGACCTGGCTGTAGGCAGATGCGCAGCAAAGCCATGATCATGACGGAGCCGCACCTGACGCGCCTCACCGCTGCGAGTGGCTCTGCCGCAACCGGCTGGCCTGCGATGGCGGACTGCCGGTTAG